>JAEEGN010000007.1 GCA_016280345.1 Selenomonadaceae bacterium
AAGCGGGCCTGGAAGGCGGACGGCGATCCGGCGCGGGCGGAGCGTCTGTTGCAGGAGGCGCTGGCACTGGCCCGCACCGACGAGCAGCGGTTCGACGCCTGCGAGTGGCGGGCCGAGCTTTTCGACGGCCGGGACAATACGCGCCAGCATGCCGCCGGGCAGGCGATGCGCGCCGCCGCCCACGCCCCCCGGCAGCAGGCGGCGGCTTTCCACGTCATGGGGCGCGCTTCGGAAAAGACGGGCGATTACCGGGCCGCCGTGACCGAGTACGAGACGGCCGCCGGCCATTATCAGACGGCGGGGCAGCCGGAGATGGCCCGGCTGGACTTCGCGGCGGCGGCGCGGCTGGCGGTGGAGCGCCTGCACAACGCCAGCCGGGGGAACGCGCTCTGGCAACGGGCCTGGCAGGCCGTGGAGCGAAGCGGGCTGGACGAAGCCGGGAAGGCGGCGGCCTTTTACGATCTCTGCCTCGACCAGGCGGCCTTTGCCAGCGGGCGCAAGGAGTACGCCGAGGAGCTGCGCTGGCACCGCGAAGCAGCCCGCTGGCAACCGTCCCACGAACCCAGCGTCGCGGCTCTGGAAGAAGCCTACCGGCGGCAAAGGAAGCTGTGACGGCCAAAGGGCAGGGAGCCGCTTTTCGTGAACCGTCAGCCCTTGACGACCTCCGCCCCGACTCATTTTGCCGCAACACCCCACCGGATATTGCGCAGTCACCGGCTATGGCGCCCCTCCTCCGTGAGGAGGGCCATTGGCGCCCCCAGAAAGGAACGACTTCATGGAATCAACGACGCTCCCTTTCCTATTCGCTTCGGCCCTGCTGACGCTGGCTCCGGGGCCGGACAATCTCTATCTGCTGACGAAGAGCCTGGCCGAGGGCGCGAAAAGCGGCATCGTCCTCGCCCTGGGCTTGGCCAGCGGCATCGTCTTCCATACGTCGCTGGTCATCCTGGGCGTTGCGGCGCTGGTCCGCGAGTCCCCGGCCGCTTTCGCGGCGCTGAAATACGTCGGCGCCTTCTATCTGCTCTACCTCGCCTGGGGTGCTTTCCACACGGCGGGCAGCCTGCAGCTGGGACCATCCGGGGGACGCGTATCGTATCCCGCGCTCTACCGTCGGGGCGTGCTGATGAACGTCCTCAATCCCAAAGTGCTGCTGTTTTTCCTCGCCTTCCTGCCCCAGTTCGTTCGCCCGGAGAACGGCTCCGCCAGTCTCCAGATTGCCTGGCTGGGTTTCCTGTTCGCGCTGCAGGCCGTCCTCCTGTTCAGCGCCATCGCCCTCGGCGCGGGACGAGTGCGCCGCTTCCTGCGCCGGAGAGAAAACGCCGGCCGCGTCCTCCACACCGCCGAGGGCGTCGTCCTGCTCCTGCTGGCCCTGGCGCTGCTCTTCCGCTGACAGAGGTATTACGGCGACCCTCGACGACCAGGTGAGGTGACGGCAATCCCCGGCCCCTCCGGGCAAGCCGGAGGACGACAGGCTCCCGGGCTCACAGGGGAGGTCACCGGCGACAGCAGGCCTCCAGCCCAAAACTGGACGCTAAACCTGGTACGCCCGGCTCACCGGGAGCATCACAGGCGACGCCCGGCCCCGCTCACGGGACACGTCCGCCTGAACGCCCCGGTTAAAGAGTTATCGGTGCTGCCATAACACAAGGGGGCTGCCGCACGGAATCGGAAATCGAAACCTGCGGCATCCCCCTTTTCACAACGCTTTTCGGCTGCCAAAAAGAAAAAGCACAAGGGGAAGCTCCCCTTGTGCTTTCTTGCTGCGTGAGACAAAACCGGATTAGCCCAGGATGATCAGAGCCTCGCCGACCTTGACGGTCTGGCCGGCCGTGACGTTGATCGCCTTGACGGTGGCATCGGCGTCGGCCAGGATCTCGTTCTGCATCTTCATGGCCTCGAGCATCATCAGGTTCTCGCCCGCCTTGACAGCCTGGCCCTCGGAAACGAGGACTTTCAGGATCTTGCCCGGCATCGGAGCATTGATGGCATGCTCGCCAGCGCCAGCAGCCTTCGCGACCGGAGCA
>JAEEGN010000079.1 GCA_016280345.1 Selenomonadaceae bacterium
AGGCGAAATCGTCATGATTTGCGAGAAAACGCTGGACGACACCGGCATTTTCTGTCCGTTCCATCGTGCAGGTACTGTAAACCAAGACGCCGCCCGGTTTTAGCGCCGGCGACGCCCCCTCCAAAATGGCCAGTTGGAGTGAGGGTAATGACGCGATATTCGTCTCCGACTTGCGCCAGCGAGCATCCGGCCGCCGACGCAGGACGCCGAGCCCGGAGCAGGGTGCGTCAACCAGCAGCCGGTCGGCTTGCTCAGGGTATAGGCGGCCGATTTCCCGGGCGTCCCGGCACTCCGTCTCAATGATACCGATGCCGAGCCGCCGGGCGTTCTCGTTTACCCGTTGGAGCTTCGTTTCGTAGATATCGAAGGCCCGGATCCTTCCCCGGTTTTCCATCAGCGCCGCTATATGCGTCGTCTTGCCGCCGGGGGCACTGCAGGCGTCAATGACGAACTCGCCGGGGCGCGGCCCCAAGACATGTGCGACCAACATGGAACTTTCATCCTGCACCTGGAAAAGGCCCTCGTGTAACGCCGCCATCTCGTCCATCGCGCCGTGCTGCCGGCAGAGGATCCCCTCTGGCACCCAAGCAGAAGGCTCGACACCGGCCCCCGAAGTAGCGAGCTTTTTCCAAAGACTTTCCCGGTCTGTTCGCAGCGTATTCGCACGAAGGGAGAGCATAGCCGGCGTATTGTCGAAATCCAGGAGCCGCTCCGTCTCCTCAAAGCCAAATGCCTTGATCCAGCGCCGAACTAACCAGACAGGATGTTGGAAAGAAAGCGCCAGACGCTCCATCGCGTGCCCCTTGCCAGTGGGAAAGGCCGCCCTTTCCGGCTCCCTCGCTGCCGCTCGGAGCACGGCATTGACGAAACGAACGGTCCCCGTGTGGCCGTACCGCTTTGCCAGATTGACCGACTCGTTCACCGCCGCTGCCTTGGGCACCCGATCCAGAAAAAAAAGCTGGAATACTCCCAGCCGCAGAATCTCCCGGATTGGGAGCGGTATTTTCGAAAGCGGTCGATTCGCGTAACGCCGGAGTATCCAGTCCAGGGTATCGCCTGCCTTTACCGCTCCGTAAACGAGCTCGGTAACGAAGCGCCGGTCCACATCGGAGAGCCCCTCCCGTCGCAAGGCCTGCGCCAATGCCACATTGGCATAAGCGCCCTCCCCGTGGACCGCTTCCATTACCTGGAGCGCCGTATCCCGTGCTTTATCCATCGTCCTGCTCCTCTCCGGTCAGGAAACGCTCGATCTCCTGGCGGACCAGGCGAATATCCACATGCGTATTATAACAGGGACCGTTGGGACGGATATTGAGCACCCCTACCCCTGGCAAAGGGTAGACATCCTGGATGCCACTGGTAAGGTCCCGCTCACAGGCAATTGCCAACACAGCCTTGGGACGGATATTTTTCACTGTCTGCCGGGCCAATGTGCCGCCGGTAACTACGAAGAAATGGAAGCCCATCTCCTCCGCCAGCTGTACCAGAGAGCCGATATCGCAGCCGCCGCAGCGATGGCAGTTCGTCATCGGGTCCCGGGTGATTCGATAGGGGCAGGTTGCCAACTGCAGACAATGGGGCGTCACTACCAACAAGCGATCCGCTGGCACCCGGATGCGCTGCTGATGGATGATCTGATTGCTCACCGCGATGAAAGAACGTTCAATCTTGCGCCGATTAAAACCGAAAATTTTCCCGAGCAGGATGGCGATAGGAAACAGCATATTTATGAGCGCGTAAGTCCGCCGTTGAAAGACCGAGAAGAAGGGAACGCCCAGGATTGCCCCCACGATGCTGACAATGCCCAGAGCAGTGACGAGAAAGGCGCCGGCGAAGATAACGCCCAGAATGACAGGCAAATAGCCGCTAATCTCGTGGAGCCCCAAATAGCTTACGTGCCAGATGCCGTAGGCCAAAAAAGCTACCACCAGGAGACTGAGCGATAAGAGCGCAATGAACAGCCGCTTGCGCGGGCGTTCAAACTCTAAAGCCTCAACCATAATTAACCCCTCAATCGTACAGTGTGAATCTGCTTCCCGGCGGCAGAGCGTGGCCGCGTAAGTAATCCGCCGCTTTCAGACGCCGTCCTCCCGGCGCTTGAAGCTCCAGAATCTCGATTGCGCCCGCGCCAGATCCGACGACAAGGGCCGCCCCGGAAACCGCCAGGACTTCTCCCGTCGGACCGGTTACATCCTCCCGTACCCTGGTTCGCCAAATTTTATATACTTTCCCGCCAATTTCCGCGTAAGCGCCGGGCCAGGAATCCAAAGCCCGAACGAGATTGTGAATGGCCGCCGCGGGTTTCCGCCAGTCTATGCGCCCCGTCTCCCGACGGATCATGGGAGCATAGTTGGAAAGCGCATCATCTTGTTTCTCCCGGTGCAGCGTACCCATCAGGAGCTTTTCGACGGTCAATGCCAAAAGAGCAGCGCCTTTGAGGCTTAGCGTATCGTGAAGCTCTGACAGCGTCATATCAGGGGCGATTGTCACCGCTGTTCTCTCCAGGGTATCGCCGGTATCCAGCCCCTCATCCATCATCATCGTCGTAACACCGGTCTCTGTTTCCCCGTTGATGAGGCACCACTGCATTGGCGCCGCGCCCCGGTACCGGGGAAGGAGCGAAGCGTGGACATTGATGCACCCCAACGACGGGATGGCCAACACTTCCTTCGACAAGATTTGCCCGAAGGCCACCACAACAATGAGATCCGGCTCTATTTCCATCAATGTCCGGATGAATTCTGCTTCCTTGACGCGTAGCGGCTGATACACGGGAATGCCCTCCGCTAAAGCCGCTGCTTTGACCGGTGATGGCGTAAGCTTCTGGCCCCGTCCCCGTGGTTTATCGGGCTGCGTTACGACGCCGGCAACCTCACTGATGGCAAGAAGCTGCTCCAGGCAGGGAACCGCGAAATCCGGCGTTCCCATAAAGACCGTCCTAATTTTCTTCATTCTTCTTTCTCTTCCCGCCGTAAACTTTTGGCGATATCGATGAACAGGACACCGTCCAGATGGTCAAGCTCATGCTGGATGCAGCGGGCCAGGAGTTTCTCCGCCCGCAACTTCTTACGCTTGTTGAAGCGGGTGGTGTACTCAACGGACACGCAAGCTGCCCGCTCCACATCGCCGAAGATCTCCGGTACGCTCAGGCAGCCCTCGGAGTCCACCTCGGAGCCTTCCCGCTCCGTGATGACCGGATTGATCATCTCCAGAAGGCCATCGCCCACATCAATGACCACTGCCCGCAAGTCTTTCCCCACTTGAGGCGCCGCAAGACCGATGCCGTTTGACTTATACATGGTGTCCGCCATATCGTCAAGTAACGCCTTCAATCGTCCGTCCACGCGGCCCACTGGCTGGCAAACCTTCTTCAATACCGGCGAGCCGGCTTTTTCTATCTTAAGTATCGACATTTCCGGGTTCCTTTCCGTTTGCTTGATTATCCCTTCCCAAAGGTGACATTTTATTATATCATAGAAACGGCCGTGCGTTAAGAAAAAACATCACCAGGAAAGGCGGCACCGATTACCTGTCCGATGAATACGACATCCACCGGAACAATTTGCGTAGCCCGTGCCCCTCTGTCGCAAAGGCAAAACAGAGAATCTTATGAAAAGCCCGCGGGAAAAAGCCCCGCGGGCATTCCGCCAACAGTACATTTGTCATTCCAGCGGCCCGTGCATCGCCACGATGGTAATGTCATGCGCCTCCGCCAAAGCGATGGCTTTCGGCCGATCCACCAGGAGCGTCTGCTCCGCCTCAATGGCCAGTGCCGAAGCCCGAACCTTAATCATGCTCTCCAGCGTCTTTACTCCCACTGCAGGCACATCGAAGCGCAAATCCTGCTGCGGCTTTGCGACCTTCACCACGATAGCGCCGCCCCTGGCCAACTCGCCGCCACGGAGAATGCAGGCATCCGTACCTTCAATAGCCTCCAGCGCCATCACAGCCTGACCCTTTACCACAACAGTCTGCCCGATATCAAGCCGGCCCAGTTCTTTTGCCATCCGGAAACCGAACTCCATATCCCGCCGCTCGTTCTCCGACGGCGCGCGACGTGTCAGCACTCCCGGAGGCGGCATCAGTGCCCGAATCAGAAGTGTCTGATCCACCAGTTCAATGCCTTCCTTGTCAAGTTCTTTGACAAAAGACAGCATCAGCGTATCATCTTTATGATCCACCAGCGACAACAACAACTTTACCATGCGCCAATCCGGTAATTCGTGACGCCCGTTCATCAAGAGTTCCTTTGAGACCTTACCGATTGCCGTGACCTTCCTGACCTGATTCTGTTTCAGGTAGTCGAGAATCTTGCCCAACTTCGCCACATTGATCTCAGCATAACCTGCCACGTTCTCCCGAAGCTCCGGATCCACATCGTCCAAAAGAGCAACCGCATAGACCTCGTAGCCTAGAGCCCGCGCCGCCTGTGCGCACTCCACCGGCAAATGACCAATGCCTGCCAGAAGACCAACTCGCTCCATGGTTTCCACCCCAAAGCAGAAAATTGAAAGACATCATCCGTGGCCATCCAGACAACAGATTCCATCCAACTAACTATCATTTTTACAAACAGTGAGCAATTCCTGTTCCTCATTATACAATGGCGCCGGAGAAAAGTAAACAAAGGGCGCTGTTCCAAATGCGGCAAAACGGGCAATAAAAAAGAGGCGCCCCTTTGGACGCCTCTTTTTTTTGTTTAACCGGCAGCAACCTACTCTCCCGGGCCGTTTCCAGCCAAGTACCATCGGCCTTTGCGTGCTTAACTGCTGTGTTCGGAATGGGAACAGGTGGAACCACGCAGGCATCGCCACCGGATGGGCCTGCGCC
>JAEEGN010000080.1 GCA_016280345.1 Selenomonadaceae bacterium
AGGTCGCCGCCGACAGGTTCGCCGTGGACAGCACCGTCGGCTGGAACGGCCGGATGCGGTCGCTGGTCATCGCCATCGGCCGCTTCATCACCACCCCGTAGCGCGGCGCCGGCGAAGGCCCGGCAAAGGGCGACGCCTGAAGCCCCGCCTCCGCCGGGGGCCGGGGATAGGCGGCGGTGCTCTGCCGGGGACTCTGGCTGCCGGCCCGGCCCGCGAAACAGGCCCGCTCCAGCGACTCCACCCGATGGATCAGAAGCTGGTACCGCTCCTGGCTCTCCGCCATCTCTGCCGCCAGTTCTTTCTTCAGTTGTTGGAACTGCGCGTACAGCGCCCGGTCCGCCTCCGTCATATCGCATCGCTCTTTTCCGGGGCACGCTTTCCCCGTTGCCGGTCAATAAATGAATACTATTTATTTTATTCGACATAAGAGCGGAAAATCCCTGCCGGAAACCGCGGAATAAAAACCGGCCGGGCAAAAAATGCCGGCCGGCTTTCACGTACTTCCCGGATTACACGTCCAACCGCCCCTCCCGGAGCTTCGCCTCCAGGATCGTCTTGCGCTTTTCCGCCTGTGTCAGCGCCTCGCGCTCCTCGTCGGTCAGATCCTTTTTCGCCCGCAGCTTGTCGCAGCGCAGGGAAAGCGTCAGAAGCTCCCCCTCCATTTCCCATTTCACTTTCGGGTCCATTGCCGCACCTCCTCATGTTCTGTATATTCGCAACGGAACGTCAGGAATCCTGCCGCCCTTTTCCCATATCCGTCAAAAACGCCGCGAAGCGTCGCTTCACGGCATTTTTTCTTTCTCAGCATCAGGGCACCATGGTCAGCAGGAAGCTGCCGTAGCCCCGCAGGGTGTAGAGGCCGTAGTCCGCGGGGACGAAGACCGTCTCCCCTTTTTCCAGATAATCCCGGCCGCTCTTGTACTCGATTTCCAGCAGACCGTCCAGCACCACCAGGGCGTGGAAGGAGGCGCGGTCCGTCTTGAGCCGGCAGCGGCCCCGCAGCCGGAAATGATAGACGGTGTAGTATTCCTCCGCCGCCAACAGACTCATATCATATTCCGCGAACAGGGTGACGGGAGGCGGAGGCGACAGCACCGGCGCCGGGCCCAGCGTCAGGACGTCCAGCGCCTTTTCAACGTTGAGCGCCCGCGGCTTTCCGTCGCGGCCCAGCCGCCCGTAGTCATAGACCCGGTAAGTGATGTTGGAGTTCTGCTGCACCTCGGCCAGGGTGATGCCGCCGCCGATGCAGTGGATCGTCCCCGCCGGCAGGTAGAAGGTGTCCCCGGGTCGGGCCGGGACACGGTTGCAGATCTCGTCGAGGGTCTGGTCGGCGATGCGGCGGCGCACTTCCTCCTGCGTCACCGGCTGCCGGAAGCCGCAGATGAGGCTCGCCCCCGGCTCCGCTTCGATCACGTACCAGAACTCGGTCTTGCCGTACTGCCCTTCAACGCGAAGGGCGTAGTCGTTGCCGGGGTGCACCTGCACCGAGAGGTCCTGGGCCGAGTCGATGAGCTTGATCATGATGGGGAAGTAGGAGTAACGCGCCGCGTGGGCGCCGACGACCCGGTCCCCCTTGACCGCGATGTACTGGGCGAGCTCCATGCCGGCGGCCGGGCCGTTGGTGATGACGCTGCAGCCGTCCTGATGGCAGGCGAGCTCCCAGCTCTCGGCCACGGACGCCAGCTCTGTCGCCTTGTTGTATTCCCGTTTGAGTTTCGTCCCGCCCCATATGTAATCCTTGTAGGCCGCCCTGAGCTTCATCGGATACAGCATCCGCGCCGCCTCCTTCCTGTCATTCTTTCGTGTCCTGTTCCCAAAATCCCCGGTTCATGCCGAGACGCCGCTTGAGCGACGCGGGAAGGCGCCGCTCCCCCAGACCGAGCCGGTAGCCGAGGAACTTCATGCCGTCCCGCAGCACCATCTCCGGCAGCCGCCAGGGCGCCTCCCGGAGCAGAAAACCCGCTTCGTCGCGGACGAATCGCAGGCCCGCGCCCTCCGCCGCGCCGAATCGCTCCCGGATCCAGCCCTCCCGCGCCTGAAAAGCGCCGATGTCGAAGGACCGCTGGAACTCCCGCCACAGGCTGTAATCGTGGGAGTGATATACCTTCGCCGCCGCCCGGTAAGCGACGCGCCAGCCCGCCAGCAGGAGCCGCGCCGCCGCGTACATATCCTCCCCCATCACCGCCCGCCGCGGGAAACCGCCCACCGCAGCCAGAGCCGACGCCCGGTAGGCGCCGAAGGTATCGGACATGAAGGCCGTCTTGAGCCCGTGCTGCCGCCGGTCCTCCAGGGAATACACGTGACTCTCGCCGCCGTAGTTGATAAGCCGGGCGTGGCGGCCAAAGGGCCCGGCCCCCGGCGCCGGGAGCTGGCGGCCGTAAGCGCAGCCCACCCGGGGATCGTCAAAGGCAGCCAAAAGCTCCGCCAAAGCGGTCTCATCCGCCGGCACCGCGTCCTGGGTGAAGAACACGAAGAACGCCGCTTCGGGAAACGCCTCCATGCCCAGCCGCCGTGTCGCCGCGTGGTCGAAGGTCCCCGGCGCCACCGGGATCCAGTCCCCGCCCATGGCCGCCAGCGCCCCGCGGTAGCCGCCGTCGGAGCCGGAATCCAGCACCATTAGGTCGAAATCCTGACACGTCTGCCGGGAAAGGGCCGCCAGCAATTCGAGGAGCCGGCGGTCCGGCCGGAAGACCGGCACGATGACCGCCACCGCTTGCGCCGCCACGTCAGTAGGCTCCGCGGCCGGTAAAGACCACCTTTACCGTCTTCAGCAGGTACACCATATCGATCCAGACCGACCAGTTGCGCACGTACCAGGAATCCATCGCCACCCGCTCCCCGTAGGTCGTATCGCTGCGGCCGTTTACCTGCCACATGCCGGTGATGCCCGGCGGCACGAGGTAGAAATCCTGGATGTAGTCGCCGTACTTGGCGATCTCCTCGCGCACGATGGGCCGCGGCCCCACCAGACTCATCTCGCCCCGGATGACGTTCCAGAGCTGAGGCAGCTCGTCGAGGCTGGAGCGCCGGAGAAACGCCCCCACCCGTGTGACCCGGGGATCGTCCCGAAGCTTGAAGTCATGCTCCCACTCCTCCCGGGCCGCCGGGTTCTCCGCCAGATACCGCTCCAACACCTTCGGCGC
>JAEEGN010000081.1 GCA_016280345.1 Selenomonadaceae bacterium
GAAATGGGAACCGATACGGCGTTCCTCGATCGTATCCATTGCTATAACCCTGGTTGGGAGATCCCCAAGTTCAGGCCGGAGAACTTCACGGATGATTACGGGTTCATCACGGACTATTTCGCCGGATTTGTCCGTGAGCTCCGCAAGGAGCAGTACGGCGATGTCCTGGACAAGTATTTCAAGCTGGGGCGAAACCTCAACCAGCGAGATACGATTGCCGTCCGCCGCATGGTGGATGGCTATATCAAACTGCTGTACCCAGACGGAGCGTTCACGAAGGACGATATCGAGGAAATCATCAAGATTGCGCTGGAGATGCGTCGCCGTGTCAAGGAGCAACTGAAAAAACTCGGCGGCATGGAGTTCTACGATGTGAACTTTTCCTATATCGATAACGAGACCTTTGAAGAGCGATATGTTTCCGTGCCGGAGCAAGGTGGCGGTAAACTCATACCGGAGGGCCTGGCGAATCCGGGACAGGTCTACACCGTGTCGCGCGGCAAGAACAGCATGATCGGCGTCTTCCGTCTGGAGTCGCAGATGCTTCCTGGCAACGGGAAGTTTGACCGCACAGGACTGGGCTCGGACCGCGATTGCAAAGAGGCCACAAACACCGCCTACAATTACCTCAAGGCCAACGGAGGGCATATCAGCGGAACGATCAGCGTTGCAACGAAAGACTATGTGATCAATTATCAGGATTTGCAGGGGCTTGGAATGACCAGCACGTTGGCGTTGCCGACGTTGATTGCGCTGTGCTCCATAGCCCTTAAAAAGCCGGTGCAAAGTTCGCTGGCCGTCCTCGGCGAGATCAGCATCAGCGGAACGATGATCAAGGCGGAAAACCTCGCCGATACGCTTCAGGTATGCTTGGACAGCGGCGCGAAGAAAGTGTTGCTGCCCCAGACGTCGGCTGTCGACTTAGGTACTGTCCCGCCCGACTTGATGAGCAGCTTTAACCTGATCTTTTATCAGAGCGCGGAGGATGCTGTGTTTAAGGCGTTGGGGGTAGAATAGGAGGATATTTATGGCGCGGTCATTTGTGTCCAATTTGAGGGGAAAGGTACGCAATTTCTCTCTCCCTAAACATAGACCGTTAGTTCCTTTGTATGAGGCAATTGTTAATTCAATCAATGCCATCGATGAAAGAGCTGATAAACAGGGAGCCTTTCAGGGGAAAGTTGAAATTAAAGTGATTCGTGATGATAATCTCTTTAACAATTCTGATAATGATACTGTAAAAGGATTCTATGTCCAAGATAATGGTATCGGCTTCAATGATGATAATATGAAATCATTTATGGAAGCGGATTCTGAGTATAAGATGGCCATTGGTGGCAAGGGAGTCGGGAGATTTTCTTGGCTTAAAGCATTTTCTTCAGTTAATATTGTCAGTACTTACAAAGACAACGATGACTTTGTTACACGAGAATTTGACTTTTCTTTAGAACAGCCTGATATTGAAGATTCCCTTAAGGATAGCCCTGAGGAAAAAGATTATTGCACAGTAGTCAAGTTGATGGATTATAAAGCGGATTACGAAAAGAATGTACCCAAACAAATTAATACAATCGCAATGCGAATAATACAACATTGCTTTGTTTATTTTCTAAATAATAGTTGCCCTGAGATTCAAATATATGATGACGAAGAAAAGCTTTCATTGAATCAAATGTTTCGTGATCAGTTTTCTGCAGATGACAAAATGCGGACTTTAATCGTTGGAGAACAGAAGTTTAAGCTTCTGAATATAAAAATCAACGAGCATAATTTCCCACATAGAAATAGATTGTATCTTTGTGCAAATGACCGATTGGTAGACAGTAACGACTTAGAAAAAATTATCATCAACCTTGATTCTGAAATTTTTGAAAAAGAAGGATACTGGTATCTTGGTGTGCTTACAGGAGCTTATCTGGATGAAAATGTTGATATGAATCGGCTTTCATTTAATATACCACAAGAGGGCGGTTCCTTATTGCCATCTACTCCAGGGCTTGATGACATAGTTCGTGCTGCATCAGAAGCCGTTCAAGAGTACCTGTCGGAATATCTATCGGATGTGGAAAAACGAAAGCAAGAAAGAATCAAACAATATACGACTGATACGGCTCCGCAATATAGACATCTTGTACATTACGTTCCGGATAAAATTTCTGCCTTAAAACCAGGACTCTCGAATGAAGAGCTTGATGATGCTTTGTATGGAATAAAACGTAATTTTGAGAATCAGACTAAAGTTGAATGTAAAGAGCTAATGAGAAAGCTTGAACGAGGTTCAATTTCGCCTGAAGAGTATCAAGAACAGTTCCGAAAAACAATTGGTAAAGTTAGTGATGTTAATAGAGCTGCATTAGCGGAATATGTTGTACATAGGAGGATTATCTTAAACTTATTTAAGCGGGGAATCGACATTAAGGATGATGGCAAATTTAATCTCGAACAATATATGCATCAACTTATCTATCCTATGCGTTCAACATCAGATGATATACCATATGAGAACCATAATTTGTGGCTGCTTGATGAAAAACTGTCTTTTTGTCAGTTTATTTCGTCGGATAAACCGTTCGATAATGTGCCAACCGAGGAGCGATTAGATATACTTGTATTAGATAGTCCAGTAGTAATGGCAGAAAGCAAGAATTCAGGAAACATTTATGATACGATTGCTATTTTTGAATTAAAGCGACCAATGCGGGATGACTTTAATATGGAAGATAACCCTATCACGCAATTACAGGATTATGCAAAGAAAATACAGGAGGGGAAGGTAAAGGACTGCCGACATCGGCCAATTCACGTATCGGAGACAACGCAATTTTATCTATATGCAGTGTGCGATATTACTCCTTCATTAGTTAGAGTGCTTGAAAGTATGTCATATACAAGAACTCCTGATGGCCTTGGCGCTTATTTCTATAATCGTGAATTGCACGCATATGTTGAGGTTCTTTCTTACGACAAAATAAGAAATGATTCGGAAAAAAGGAACAAAGTATTGTTTGATAAACTTGGAATCCAAGAGTGATTGTTCGCACTTCATTTTAGACACATAGTCGCATGCTGTCTGTGTGGCGGCGCGGTTTTGTGTCTGTCGGCGCAAGGAGATTCTTTTTAGTGTTTTTTTCCCGGGAGACAGGAAAAACGCTTTGAACCGCGAATATTACAGACAGAGATCGTTCGGGAGGAAACTGGCATGAAGATACAGAGATATACGCTTTTCGCGCTGGGACTGGCGGCGCTCATGGCCTGGCCGGGGGCGGCGCGGGCCCATGATACGTCTTTTGAGGGGACGTCGCCGGAAATTGAGGTCATTGAGACCGAAGAGGACGAGAAGCGGGCCGACGATTGGTTCACGAACCACTCCAAGCGCGAGGACTACGGCGACGACAGCAGACGGAAAGGCGAAGAGGATTCGGAGGAGGAGGAAAAGCCGGTGCGGAAGTATCTCCGCATCTATGAGGACGCTTCCTTCGCCTACTACATGGACAAAGAGAATACCAAATGGGTTCCGATGCCTTACCGCAACCAGAAAATGCTCGACGTCTGGGTGCGGCTGGTGCCGATTGACGAGGCGGCGGACTGCGAGACCGTGGAGGCCGTCGGGCTGGAATATCCCTTCAAGAAGCACTATTTCCTCGAGCATTACTACATGAAACTGCATCCGGAGAAGATTCAGTTCCTCTGCGAGCTGGAAGTGACGGGCCGGCCCAACAACGACGTCGCCACCGGCCGCTACAATCCGGCGGCCTGGGAGGAACTGGTGCCGGGCAGCATCGAGGACAGGATTTTCCACAAGGTGATGAAGTACTACAAGAATACGCTGCGCAAGGCGGAGGAAACCAAGACGACGGATTTCCTCGAGGATGTGTTCCGCATCTCGCTTTGAGGACGGGGAAATCGTTTGCTCCGGTACGGGAAGGGCCGTTTTCGGGCAGATGAAAAACCGGGGTTGTCGCGGGAAGGCAAGTGTCTTCTGCGACAACCCCGGTTTTGGTTCTCTGGCAATTTCGTAAACCGTGGACTGGCATCGTCTTCTTATTCCAGAAGATTTTACCAAAAATCGCAATAGTTTCTTTTACAAAAGAAACTATTAAAATCTAACCGTGTTTTTTCTTCTATGATGGAAAGAAAACGTAGCTGTCACAGAAAGGAATTCTCTTTCGTGTGACAGCCACGTTTTTGCCAAAGGCGCAATAACAAGGCGGAGATGTTCCCGCCTCTAAAGGCGGGGGTGTATATCGGAGATGGGAGGGAGTTTACATCTCCCCCCGACCGCACGCCTTGTTGAAATGCTATTTGATTTATGGCGTTTGAATCAAAAAGAAGTCGGTTACTTCACCATCTTCAGAATGGTTTCTTTGGGGACGACGCCGACGGACTGGTCGACGGCCTTGCCGCCTTTGAAGACCAGCAGGGTGGGGATGCTCATGATGTCGAAACGGTTGGCCAGGGCCTGCTGCTCATCGACGTTGACCTTGCCGACCTTGAGGCCGGGGACCTCGGCGGCGACTTCGTCCACCACCGGCGAGAGCATACGGCAGGGGCCGCACCAGCCGGCCCAGAAATCGACGAGGACGGTTTCCCTGGCGTCGAGGACTTCCTGCTGGAAGTTTTCCGCGGTCAGAGTAATGGGTTCCATGATCGTTCATCCTTTCTGTATGGCGGAACGGGGGTTTCCGTTCCGTGTTCTCCTTATCCTGACCACAGTATAACGGATAGGGGACGGGATTTCTGTGACTGAGTCACAAAGCGTGAAAAAACACCAGGAATTTTCATCAATTGCGGCTTCGCTGGGGGGAGTCGTTTTTGTTGGGAGAAAGCCGGCAAAGGACGCGTCGTCGCGCGATTCGGGGAAAAACAGGAGAATCGGGAATCGTGGCGAATTATGCTAGAGGACAATCTTCGTACATGGATGGGAAATGCGGCTTTGGCGGCGAAAGGGGGTGAGGGTATGGCGGACGAAGTGCGGGCGGTGCGTCTGCGGGTGTTTGGCGTGGTGCAGGGCGTGGGTTTCCGGCCCTTCGTGAGCCGGCTGGCGGTGTCGCTGGGGCTTACGGGCAGCGTCGCCAATAAAGGGCCCTACGTGGAGATCGTGGCCCAGGGACCGGCGGCGGCGCTGGCGGAACTGCGCCGCGGTCTCACGGAGCAGGCGCCGGCCCGGGCGGCGGTGCTGCGGGTGGAGGAACGGGACGTGGCGCCCGTCGCCGCTTCGTCTTTCGCCATCATCGAGAGCGGGCGGGAGGCGGGAGCCGTCTTCGTCTCGCCGGATATCGCCATCTGCGGCCGGTGCCGGGCGGAGCTTTTCGACCCCGCCGACCGGCGCTACCTTCATCCCTTCATCAACTGTACCGCCTGCGGCCCCCGGCTCACCATTCTCGACGCCATGCCCTACGACCGGGAGCGCACCAGCATGAAATCCTTCCCGATGTGCGACGAGTGCGCGGCGGAGTACCACGATCCGGCCTCCCGGCGCTACGACGCCCAGCCGGTCTGTTGCCACGACTGCGGGCCCCGGGTCCGGGTGCTGGACGGCGCGGAAGAGGGGGCGGCGGCCATCACCGCGGCGCGGCGGGTGCTGGCGGCGGGGGGCATCGTGGCTGTCAAGGGCATCGGCGGTTTCCATCTGGCCGGCGACGCCACCGACGAGGGGACGGTGACGACGCTGCGGGAAAGAAAGCATCGTCCGGCGAAGCCTTTCGCGGTGATGGCGCGGGATCTGGCGGCCGTTAGGCGGGAGACGATCGTTTCCCCGGCGGCGGCGGCGCTCCTCGACGGGCCGCAGAAGCCGATCCTGCTGCTGCCGCGCCGGGCGGGGGGCCGTATCGCGGCGGCGGTGGCGCCGGTGAGCCCGAAGCTCGGCGTCATGCTGCCCTATACGCCGCTCCATCTGCTTCTGTTCGACTATCCCGACGGCCTGACGGTGCCGGACTGCCTGGTGATGACCAGCGGCAATCCCTCCGGGGCGCCGATTTGCCGCACCGACGACGAGGCGCGGACGGCGCTGGCCGGCATCGCCGACCTCATTCTGACCCACGACCGGCGCATCCGGGTCCGGGCCGACGATACGGTGACGGACTTCATCGACGACGCCCCTTATATGATCCGCCGCAGCCGCGGTTACGCGCCGCTGCCGGTCATGGTCTCGGCGGATTTCCGCGGCGCGGCGCTGGCCATCGGCGGCGATCTCAAGAATACCTTCTGCCTGGCCCGGGACGGGCTGTTCTATCCCTCGGCCTA
>JAEEGN010000082.1 GCA_016280345.1 Selenomonadaceae bacterium
AGCTCCGTCACGAAGAAGAACGCTATGACTGCAACAACAATCAAGCATTGTACTGCTGGTGACATTTATTACCCTCCTTTTTCAAATGAGGCCGGGACAGTTCCCGGAGCCTCAGCGAGGCTCCGGCCGGAACCATCCGGAAAAGCAAAATGAAATACGAATCAAGAAACCGCAGAAATCAACCCTGCAGCATGGCCAGAGCCGTACCGGCGGCGACCGCCGTACCGATAACGCCGGCCACGTTCGGGCCCATGGCGTTCATCAGCAGGAAGTTGCCCGGCGCCGACTTCTGCACGACCATCTGGGAGACGCGCGCCGCCATCGGCACCGCCGAGACGCCGGCCGAGCCGATCAGCGGATTGATGCGACCGCCCGTGAATTTGCACATGATCTGGCCGAAGATAACGCCGGCCGCCGTGCCACCGATGAAGGCGACAAGGCCAAGGCAGATAATCTTGATGGTCTCAATCTTCAGGAAGCTGTCCGCATCCATCGTCAGGCCGGTACCGGTGGCCAGGAAGATCGTGACGATGTTGATCAGGGCGTTCTGGGCCGTATCGGAGAGGCGGTCGGTAACGCCGGACTCACGGAACAGGTTCCCCAGCATCAGCATACCGATCAGCGAAGCGACCGGCGGCAGAAGGAGCGAGATAACGATGGTGGAAACCACCGGGAACACAATGCGCTCGAACTTCGTCACCGGACGGAGCTGCGGCATACGGATCTCACGCTGCTTCTGCGTCGTCATCAGCATCATGACCGGCGGCTGAATCAGCGGCACCAGCGACATGTAGCTGTACGCCGCCACCGCGATCGCGCCGAGCAAATGCGGAGCCATCTTGACTGTCAGATAAATCGAAGTCGGTCCATCGGCGCCGCCGATGATACCGATGCAGGCCGCTTCCTGGACGTTGAAGCCCAGCATCATAGCGCCCGCCAGAGCGATGAAGACGCCGAACTGCGCCGCCGCGCCCAGGAGCATCGTGTCCGGGTCAGCGATCATCGGGCCGAAGTCTGTCATCGCGCCTACACCCATGAAAATGATCGGGGGAAAGATTTCGTACTTGATACCGAAGCCGATGGCCATCATGACGTTCATCTCGTCGTTGAAGCCCGTCTTCGGGAAGTTCGCCAGGATGCACCCGAAGGCGATCGGCGAAAGCAGCAGCGGCTCATACTCTTTGACAAAAGCCATGTAGAGCAGGAGGCAGCCAACCAGAATCATGATGATATTGCCGCTCGTGATGGACGAAAATCCGCTGTCGTTCCAGACGGATTGCATCGAGACGACAAATGCCTGTCCAAATTCACCCATTGTTCGATTCCTCCTTAAAAGACCGTGTTCTGGACGCCGTTTGCACGCCCGACGTTCTTCCAGCCAACGCTCTCAATCGGACGGATCGCAACGATCTTCGCGTCGCCGCCATAGGCCGCGACCGCCGCCGCGATGACCGCGATGTTCAGATTCGGGTCAACTGCCGGGGCCGCCGGGGCTGCCGGAGCCGCCGCCGGTGCCGCCTTCGGAGCGGGCGCCGCCGCGGGCTCTTCCTTCTTCTCCTTCGTCGGATCAATCATGTGAATGATCTTGATCATGATGGAGAGGCCGATCAGCACCGCGAAGACGATCGACATGTTGATGCACATGATGATCAACGGGTTAGTTGTTACCGGACCATGCGACATGTTCTCAATCACCTCAATTTTCTTTTGTGGAAGGGCGCCGGTGGCGCCTTCCCAAAAAACCGCTTGTGTTTTTTCTTTTCCTTCCTGCCGGCGCCCCACCTCTCCTTCCTGTTCCGCTTAGGCCCGGCCTCGCGCCCTCTGCCGGGAAAACGCGAAAACCACCGGGAATCGCTCGTATTGGCACTGCGATGAAGCGCGGCCGTCACTGCCGCCCCTCACGCCCGTGCCGGTAGCTGCGCTCCCGGCGCGGGCCATCTCTATGCGCGCCGCGTTTCCCGGTCGGCCGCCCCGCCTCCCGTCGCGCGCCTCGCAGGACGACGCCTTCCGGAAGGGCAGGCCGGCCAGCCTGTTTTCGTTGCCAAGCTGCGGGAAATCCAAAATGGCATAATTTTCCCGCGCCTGATGATAAATTTATACCATTTCTGCATTTCTGTCAATGCCTTAATTTTGCGATTTCTTTATAAAATCCATAAATAACAAAGGAGAAACGCGATTTATGGAATCCCGAAACGGAAATTTCAAAATGATATAGGAAAATCCGTTTCGGTATATCATGGGCGGGAAAAGGCTTCGCCCGATTCCGGGGCGATTTTTTCACGGCGCCATCCAATCGGGTTTTACGGGGGAGGGAGAGGAGGCAAAGAGCCCTGGTTGACGCGGCTCGGAGGGGAACGGGATGGTCCGCCGCGATTTTCCCGGGGAAGCTTTTCCTGCTGGCAATTTATGAGGCGGCGGTGAACGATGCCCGGAGGCGTCGTCTCCGTGAGAAAGGCGTCGACGCGGGGATGTTTGCGCTGCCAAAGCGGACGGCGTCGCGGGCAATAAAAAACCCCCGCCCGGGGCGGGGGAGGCGGGGAAGGAGGACGAGGAAGCGCGTCAGGGAAAAAGCGGCCATACCATCGGAATGACGAACAGGGAAACGAGAAAGCAGACGATGATCAGCGGAATGCCCACAACAGCGTAATCCCGGAACTCGTACCCGCCGGGGCCCATCACCAGCCGGTTCGGCTGCGTACCCAGCGGCGTCGCGAAGGCACAGGACGCGGCGACGGCAATCACCGTCAGCACGGCGCGCGGGTCGGCGCCGATCTGCCCGGCGACGGAGATCCCAATCGGGCAGAGCAGGATCGTCAGGGCCGTGTTCGCCATAAACTGCGTCAGGAGGCAGGAGAATACGAACAACGTCGCCGTGACCATCAGCGGGCTGGGGGAGCTCCCCATGAAGCCGGCCACCGTCCCGGCGATCAGCCGGCCGGCCCCGCTCGTTTCCAGCGCCGCCGCCACCGGCATCATGCCGGCGAGCAGGAAGAACGTCACCCAATCGACACTGTCAACGGCTTCCTTTTCCGTCAGGCACCCGGCGGCGATGAGCAGACGGGCGGCGGCGAGGGCCGTGATGTACATCGGGACGAGGTGGGAGCCGGCCGCCAGCAGGAGGAACGTGACGGCAGAGATCACGGCGGCGGCGTACATCTTCTTCGGGTCGTTCGCCGACGCCTGCGCCTCCACCGCCGCGTCCTCATCGACGCCCTCGCCGGTGGCGTTCCCTTTCGGCAGGAAATGCCTGCCGATCAGCGTCATGTAGAGGATGCCCGCCACCGTCAGGGGAACGCCGATCCAGGCGAACTCAAAGAAGCCGAAGCCCGGCAGGCCGGCGTTTTCCAGCGCGCCGGAGGCGATGATGTTCGGCGGTGTGCCGACGATGGTGATGAGGCCGCCGAGGCCGCAGCCAAAAGCCAGCGGCATGAGCTGCCGCTGGGGCGAGATCCGCGACGCGGCGCAGATGCCGAGGACCACCGGCAGCAGCGAGGCGGTGGTCCCGGTATTCGAGAGCACTGAGGACATGGTACCGCCCGCCGCCATGCTGCCGGCCATCAGACTGCGTTCCCCCCGCCCGGCGGCGCGGACGATCATGTCGCCGATCTTCTGGGCCAGTCCCGTATGGAACAGGGCCGCGCCGACGACGGACATGCTGGCGAACAGGATGACATTGCCGTTGGCAAAGCCCCAGACCACGGCCTTGACCGGGACGAGCCCCGTCAGGCCCACGGCGACCGCCCCGCCGATGGAGGTGACCGTCGGCGGCAAAAGCTCCGTAACGAAGAAAAAACACATGATCGCCAGAATGACCAGGCAGATGGTCGCTTCCATCCCGTTGCCTCCCCGTCACGAAAAATGAGTTGCTTCTCATTTTATCACAAAACGGGAT
This sequence comes from Selenomonadaceae bacterium, assembly GCA_016280345.1. Classification (GTDB taxonomy): domain Bacteria; phylum Bacillota; class Negativicutes; order Selenomonadales; family Selenomonadaceae; genus RGIG3544. Next base: position 3,893 of record JAEEGN010000082.1, read on the forward strand.
TATTACAAGCTGTATAAAAATCGAAGCAATCCGGTAAACAAAAGGGAAAAACCGCCCCCCTCCCGCGGAAACCAATTGTGATTTTATGCCCGTATGGTATAATATGAACACTTAGCGAGCCCAAGCGAAGCGCCGGGGGAGCTTAGTGAGAATATATACCTGGACATTTGAAGAAGGCGACCGCAGGGGGTCAGGTGAGGTTCCGCCGGCGTGAGGGTTTACGCCGGGAGGCCGTTTTTCTTCGGCAAAATCGGAACAACGGCGGTATGATACGATAATGAGAAAACCAAAGGGGGCATTGCCGGATGGCACAGCTGCACGCGCAATTCCTGAAAGGGTCGGGGTCAGTCTCCCGGATGGGGCAGGACATCGACCGCTATATCACGGCGCATCCCGACGGCGTTTACGATGAGGTTCTGACGGCGGACGACCGGTGGGCCGTGTTCTTCCACCTCGCCGATATGCGCGCCGGCCTTTTCGGCTGGTACGATATGCCGGAGGACGCGGCGGTGCTGGAAATCGGCTGCGGCTTCGGGGCGCTGACGGGGGTGCTGGCCGACCGCGCGGCGCACGTCACCGCGCTGGACCCCTCGCTTTTCCGCGCCCGCTCCTGCATCAAGCGCTGGAACGCCAAAGAAAATCTCGATGTGTACGCCGGCCGGCTGCGGGATATGCCCTTCTGCCAGCAGTTCGACGTCATCACCCTGGTGGACGTGCTGCCCCGCGTGGCCAACGGCGCCCCGTCGCTGGCGCCCTACGCCGCTTACCTGAAGGGGCTGCTCGACTACCTGAAACCTCAGGGGCGCCTCCTGCTGGCGATGGACAACCGCCTGGGGCTGAAATACTTCTGCGGCGCCCGGGACCCGTACGCGGGCGAGCCCTTCGGTGAGCTTTCCGGCGCTTCCGGCAACGCGCGGCTCTTCACCCGGGCGGAACTCGTCGAGATCCTTGCCGCGGCGGGCTTCACCCACTGGAAATTCTATTACCCGCTGCCGGATTATCGTCTGCCCCGGTTCGTATTCACCGACGCCGCGCTGCCCGGCGCCGCCATCGGCGAAACGCTGCTGCCCTACGACCCGGCCCCTGATACCCGTGTCCTGCCTGAGGCCGCCCTGTACAAAGACATCGTGGCGAACGGGCTGTTCCCGGCTCTGGCCAATTCCTTCCTGGTGGAATGCGGGATGCAGGCGGATTTCTGCCCGACGGAATCGGTCTCGCTGGCCTTCGACCGCGCCCCCGCCGATTGCATCGCCACCTGCCGCGAAGGAGACCACATCCGGAAAAAGCCGGTCATGGCGGCGGCCCGGCAGGGAATCCGCGCCATCGCGGAGAATCTGGAGACGCTACGCCGGCGCGGGCTCGACGTCGTGCCCTGCGAGCTGCGGGACGGACAGCTTTCCATGCCGCGCCTCACGGTGCCGACGATGGCGGAGTGGCTCCAGTCGCCGGTGTTGCCGGAGCGTGAGGCCGTACTGGCGGCGATGGAGCGGCTCTGGGCGGCCATCCTTCAATCGTCACCGCCCGTGCCGGACACCGGGAACTGTCTGAAGGGGCTCGATGCCCGGGCGGATTGGGGCGTAATCCTGGAACGCGCCTACCTGAATATGACGCCGGACAACATCTTCTACGAGAACGGGAAACTGACGTTTTTCAACCAGGGACGCTGCCGCAGCAACTGCCCGGCAAAATACCCGATGTTCCTGGCAGTTCGCGACAACGCGGCAGCCCTTTCGCGGCTCGGCGTCCTCGACGAGCTTAAAGAGCGCTACGGACTTCGGCCGCTCTGGGCGGCGATGGAAGCCGCCCGCCGGCAGGACGACGCCCGCCGGCGCCGCGGCGACGCCTATCGTCGCTTCGGCCAATGGGCGAAGCCGGACCCGGCCCGGATGCGGAAGAACTGCCAGATCCTGAAGATCATCGGCAACGAAGAAATCGAATGAGGGAAACGGGCATAAAAAACTGCCGCACGCTTGTCGCGTGCGGCAGTCCGTTTGGATCCGTCGTTGGGGGAAACGGCGCTGATTCAGCGCAGGAGATTCAGGGCGGCGCCCTGCTGGTTCATGAACATCTTCTGCGCGAACATCGCCATCTGGTTCAGCGTCTGGCTGGAACGCAGCCTGGTGATTTCCGCCGCCATGTCGGTATCGTCGTTGGCGCCTTCGGCCGCCGTCAGCGATTCGGTCTGGGTCACGTAGTTCCCGGCGGAGAAGCCGAGCTCCTGCTGGGCCGCGCCGATTTCCGCGCCCTGGTCGAGGGCGGTGTTGAGGGCGGCGTCCACTTTGTCCAGCGCCGCGTTGATGCCCTCGTTGGAGGAGAGATCGAGCGTCGAGTTGCCGTCCTTGTCCGTCAGGCCGAGGCCCTGGGAGGAAAGGTTCGCGATGTTGAGGTTCTTGTACCCGTCAATGCCCGCCACGGTGATGGAAGCGGAGCCGTCCAGCAGGTTCTTGCCGTTGTACTGGATGCTGGCGTTCTCGTTGATGGTCGCGATTGTCTGGTTGACATTCTGGGCGATGGTGGCCCGGTCGCCGTCCGTGTTGGTGCCGTTCGCCGCCTGGACGAGCTGGCTCCGCAGAGAGCTCAGCGCGTTGACCGTCGACTGCACGCCGCCCGCTGCCACGGTAAGCATGGAATTCGCGGTTTGCGTGTTCTGGAGCGATTGATGCGCCGCGCCGATATTCGCGGTCATCCGCTGGGAAATCGCGTACTCAGCGGCGCCGCTGGCGGCCGTCGGATGCTGCGAGCCGCTGGCGATCCTGCGCAGGCTGGTCTGCATCGAGCTGTTGGTGCGATTGACCTGGTTCACATAGCCCAATCCGTTGATTGCCATGATGTTCATCTCCTATTCAAAAAACAGATACCACTTCTGCCTATATTATATCGCAAGGAAAGGAAGCGCACAAGTCCCCGGGGAAAATAAAAAATTTCCGGGAAAATGAAAAAACGGACGCCGGATTCCGCCGGCGTCCGCGGTTGTGTCTGGTGGAGATGAGGAGAATCGAACTCCTGTCCGAAAGCGTCGTTTCACAGGCTTCTCCGAGCGAAGCTCATGGTTTGTTTAAGAGCGGCGGCGCCCATGAGCAGGCTCCGCAACCCCGATCCCGATGTGATTTCCCGTCCGGGCTCTCAGGAAACGGCCCCTGGGTATCCCGCGAATGGCCCCTGTCCCGTCGGCGCGGGAACCAACAGGCAGGGGGCAGCCTTAAGCGGCTACAGCGTAATCGTAGTCAGCTTTTATATTTAATAAAAGTTTCACCTTACTGACGGGATGGTGACCCCCCGGCTCGCTACCCATGCACCAACCGCCCCCGTCGAAACCATTACATCCCCGAGAGAAGTTGCTACGTTATTATTCTAGCAGGAGAGGGGCGGCCTGTCAAGCGGGAGAAAACCTTTGCCGGAACGCTTGCTTTTTTATCGGTCCCATTATACAATATATAAGAGAACTGAAAATTTCAAATTATGCCGCAACGTGTCCGTTTTCTTGCGTTCCGGCATGACAGCGCGGGGCACCGGGCTGGAATCCAGAAAAGGAGGCAGACGTATGAAGAACTACAAAATCGCAGTGGTACCGGGCGACGGCATCGGCCCGGAAGTCATGGAGGAGGCCGTGAAGGTACTGGACCGGGTAGCCAGCCTGGACGGGTCCTTCAAGTTCAGCTTCACGACGTATCCCTGGGGCTGCAAGTATTATCTGGACAACGGTGAAATGATGCCCGGGGACGGTCTGGAAACGCTGAAGCAGCATGACGCGATCCTCCTGGGGGCCGTCGGCTATCCCGGCGTGCCCGATCACATTTCCCTGCGGGATCTCCTGCTCCGCATCCGTCACGATTTCGATCAGTACATCAACCTGCGCCCGGTGAAGCTCCTGAAGGGGGCCATCTGCCCGCTGGCCGGCGTCAAGGTCGAGGACATCGACATGACGTTCATCCGCGAGAACAGCGAGGGTGAGTACGCCGGCGCCGGCGCCTGGCTATACAGGAATACGCCCCAGGAGGTCGCCATCCAGCACGCCGTCTTCTCCCGCAAGGGCTGCGAGCGGGTCATCCGCTACGCGTACCAGCTG
>JAEEGN010000083.1 GCA_016280345.1 Selenomonadaceae bacterium
CCAGCATACGCTTCACTTCGATTTCCTCGAAGTAGCCGGCGTCCACGGTGGCGTAGGCGGGAATACCGCGCGCCTGGAGCGCCTCCAGCAGAATCTGCGCTTTTCCCCGCACCGCCCGCAGCAGCACCGCCATGTCGCGCCAGCGGACCGGGCGGTATGCCTCGGCGTCCTTGTCGAAGACCTGGACGCGGCTGTCGTAGAGGTCCCGGAGCCGCCCGGCAATCCATGCCGCTTCCGCCGCGAAGCCCGAGAGCCCTTCTTCGCCCTCATCGTCTTCCACAGCTGGGGCGTCGGCGTTCTCCTCCAACAGGGCGACTTCTACCGGCGCCGGGGCGAAGTCCGGGCCCGTCGTCTCCGGAAAAACGCCTTTGGCGTAAAGGGCTTCCGACGGGCCGTAACCGATTTCCATTTCCGGGGCCGTCATAACCTGGGAAAAGAGGAAGTTCACCGCCGCCAGGATGCCCGGCCGGCTGCGGTAATTCTCGGTCAGCGAGACCAGCTTGCCGGCGGGTTTCGCGGCGAGACAGGCTGCCTGTTTCTGCCGGAAGAGATTGGGGTCCGCCATGCGGAAGCGGTAGATGCTCTGCTTGATGTCGCCTACGGTGAACAGGTTGTGACCGTTGGCCAGCCGCTGCAGGATCGCCTCCTGGACGCCGTTGGTGTCCTGGTATTCGTCCACCATGACTTCCCGGTAACGGGTCCGCAAGGTGCGGGCGAATTCGTCGTCCTTCAGGAGCCGCAGGGCGAAGTGCTCCAAATCGTTGAAATCCAGCACGGATTTTTTCTTCTTCGCCTGCTGGAACGCTTCGGAAAACAGGCGCGTCAGGCCGGTGACGGCCCGCATGACCGGTGCCGCCGCCAGCAGATCCTGCCGCACCTCCGCCTCGGTGGCGGCGAAGTAATCCGCCTGCAGACGCTTGATTCCTTTTTTGACCTCGTTGTCCCGCAGTTTTTGGAAGAATTTCTTCGTCGCCTCGTCCACGCCTTTGACGGCTTTCTGGTTCTGGAAAGAGACGCTGAGGAAGGCCTGACGGAGCTCGTCATAGGGCTCTTTGTTCAGGCGCGCCAGCAGATCGTCGATTTGTGCCGCGTCGTTTTCAAAGGCGGGCACGTAGGCGTCGCAATCCAGCTTCGGGGCCTGCGCCATCAGATACGTCAGGCAGTCCCGCACCCGCAGCAAAGTCCGGCGGGCTTCGCCGCGAATCTCCTCGTACCAGGGGAGGGCGGTCAGGGATTCCGCCGGCGCCGGGGCGAAGTCATCCGCCAGCGACGCCAGCCACGATTCCGGGTCCGCCTGGCTCCGGGCGAGCTCGTGCAGGCGCAGCACGATGGCGTGGAGGCTCTCGTCGCCGCGGTCATCGCCATACTGCCAGACGAACTGCAGGAAGTCCGGGTTGCCCGCCTCGTACTCGGCTTCAAAGAGGTCGGTCACGACACGATCCTTTAGCAGGGCCATTTCCTGCTCGCTGCCCAGCCGGAAGCGGGGGTCGACGTCCAGAGCGGCGAAGTTCTGCCGCACTAGCGCCTGGCAGAAGGCATGGAGCGTCGAGATGGAGGCGCCGGGCAGGCGGACGAGCTGGGCCGCCATCGCCGGGTCCCCTGCCGCTTCCACGGCCAGCTTCTTCTCGATTCGGGTGCGCATTTCCGCCGCCGCGGCGTTGGTGAAGGTCGCTACCATGAGCTCGTCAATCCGGCAGCGCCCTTCCCGGATATTGTGGAGAATGCGCTCGATCAGCGTGAAGGTCTTGCCGGAGCCGGCGGCGGCCGCGACCAGAAGGTTGTCCCCCCAGGTGCGGACGGCGGTTGCCTGGTCCGGGGAATAGTTCGTTTCTTTGCCGCTCATTGCGAATCCTCCTCCTGTTCCATCAACGCTATGAAGTCGCCCTTGCCGGGAAGTTCCCGGAAGCGGTCGAAATGGTTCTCAGGGTCGAAGCCGCAGCACTGGAATTCTTTGCAGGGGCAGAACTGGCAGGCGCTTGAATTGTTCATCCGGTACGGCGCGGCCTCGATCCGGCCTGCCGCGATGCCGCTGCCGGTCTCGATGAGAAGGCGGCGGGCGTACCGGAGCAGGACCGCCAGCTTCTCCCGGGAAAAGGCGTATTTCTCGCGGCTCGTTTTGGTCAGTCCCCCGTTCTTGTCGCGGGGCAGCCAGAGGAAGCGCGAGGACGGGTCGAGATTGTCCAGGACCGGCGCTTCGTCCAGCAGCCAGCCTTTCATGCGCTGCGCTTTTTCCACTTCGGCCCGGGCGTCATCCGACGTCAGTCGGTGGTCAAGGGACTGGACCTGGTTCTGCAGCGAGCAGTAAAGCAGTCCGGCCAGCTGCCCGCGGCCGCCCTCCGCCGACGTCACCAGATGCCTGCCGGCCAGCCCGTAGGTCAAAAGCTGGAGCTGGAGGCCGTGGTAGATCTCGCTGAGCCGCAGTTCCGGCGTTCCCGACTTGTAATCGAGGACGAGGAAATAGGCGTCCTCCTCTCCCTCCGGGCCGGGCAGGCGGGCGACGTCCAGCCGGTCGATCTGGCCGACGACTTCCAGCTGCGCGTTGCCGGGAAGGGGAAAGACCAGGTCTTCGCCGCCGCCGAACCGGAATTCCAGCCAGCGGGGGTGGAAGGGACTCGCGCCGGCGAAATCGCAGAGCCGGTCGATGGCCCGCTGGGCGGTACGCCCGATGCGGCGGCGCAGATTCCGGTACTGGCGGCTGCTGGCAAGGACCGGCGCGTTTTCCTCGCTTGCCAGATCGTCCAGGAGCCGCTGGCAGCGGTCGCGCCGCTCTTCCGCCGAAAGCCCGCTCCAGGAACAGCGGTCGCGCCGCAGCTCCTCGCCGAAGCGGAACAGGAGCCCGTGCAGGAGCTGGCCGTAGTCCGGCGCCTCAAAGCCGAACTCCGCCCGGGGCGCGAGCTGGAGCCCGTACTGGGCGAAATGCCGGAAGGGGCATGCGTTGAAGCGTTCGAAGCGGGTGACGCTGCCGCGCAGGCGACGTTCCTTCAGATAAAGCCGTTCTGTCAGCGGCCGGGGCAGAGGCCGGCTGTCCGACTGTCGCTGCCCGTCGATGAACAGGGCCTCGACGAGTCGTGACAGGGCGGGCCGGTCGTGTTCCCGCGCCCAGTTATAGACGGCGGGCCAGACCGCGCCTTCACGCTGCCGCTTCTCCCGGTATTCCCGAAGCGCCGGAGCCAGAAGGGCCACGGCCCGCGACGGCAGGGAAAAGAGCAGGTCCTGCCGCTGCTCGGCGCCCTCCAGCGGAATCGCGTCCACCGTTACCGGCAGGATGGACCGCAGGCGGCCGATGAGAGGAGACGGCGCCAGCCCCGCACCTTCGGTGTCCGCCAAGGCATAGGAAATCCAGAGATACGACCGGGCTTCGGTGAAAGCGTGATAGAGAAGGTAATTTTCTCCGCAGGCGTCCTCCGCCGCGCCCGGAGAAAGTTCCAGCCGGACCTTTTCCCCCGCCTGCCGCAGCAGCAGACGGTCGGATTCCGACAGGAGACCGGTGTCATGATGGGCGCGGGGCATGTTTCCTTCGTTGGCCCCGAGGATATAGAGCGCCGGGATATTGCCGAGGCTGTTCTGGTCGAAGGAGGCCACGGTCACGGCGTCGATCCCCGGCGGAATCAGGGAAATCTCCAATCCGTCGAGACCGTCGCCCAAAAGGTCGGCGTACTCCTCCAGGCTGACCGGCTCGTCGCTGAGGATGGCCGCGAACTGGTCGAAGAGATCCATCACTGCCTGCCAGATCATCCGGTGTTCCTTGGCCTCGGCCAGCCGGCCGCCGGCTTCGGCTTCTTTCGCCCAACGGTCCAGCGTCGCCGGTACGCCGAGTCCCGTCAGGAAATCGTAGAGGGCCCGCGTTCGGCCTTCGGCGCTTTCAGCCCCGGTGATGGCCTGTTCCAGGGCGGACAGGGGACCGGCCACGCGCTGGCGGAGGTCGTTGATTTCCGCCAGATACGCCGCGGCCGCTGCCTGTTTCTCCGGGCTGTCCGATTGCCGCCGGTGGGCGTAAGGCCATTCCTTCCGCCAACTGCTCCCGCCCCGCAGGCCGAATTCCAGTACGTAGTTTTCCAGCCGGTCTGTTTCGTCGCGGTCCATGGGCCAAAGCCCGGTTTTGAGGGCGCGGAACATCGCGTCGTAGCGCCAGCCTTCCAGCAGGGCCTCCAGGGACGAGCGCAGCAGTTCCGCCAGCGGGTGATGGACGCCGGCCCGCTTCACGTCGCTGAAGAAGGGAATGCCGTAGTCCGCCAGCGTGAACTCCAAAATCTGCCGGTAGGCGTCCCCGTCGCGCAGCAGGATGCCGACGTCCCGGTAACGCCGGCCTTCGTCGCGGCAAAGGCGCACGATGTCCGCCGCCGCCGCCTCGGCCTCCATCCGACGCGTTGCTGCCTCCACCAGATGAAGTCCGGCGGCGTTCTTCTCCCGCCGCAACGGGAAGGCGAAGAGGCGCCGCTCGATGGCGGCCAGCCCCGCTGCCTCCGGCCGGAAACGACGCGATGCCCCCAGCTGTCGCACGTCATGGGAAATTCCCAGCTCCGCCGCCATGTTTTTCAGGAGCTGCAGTGTCTTTGCCGCCCGGTAGAAAAGCTCTGGCTCCGCCGGAGGCTTCTCTGGCCTTACGTCGTGGTCCAGGGGCAGCGTGATGTGAAGGCGCGCCGCCTTCTGAAAAAGGGCGCGGAGTACGGCCTGTTCCTGAGGATTGAAGAAGATGAAGCCGTCGAGCCAGACCTCGGCGCCTTCCAGAAGCGGGGCGTTGGGAATCGCCGCCGCCAGTGCTGCCATACGGTCTTCCGCGTCTTCGTAGCGCCCCTGGGTCGCCTGCGTGAAATCTTCATAAAGCAGGGCAATGTCCCGGAGTTTTTGGGACAGATGGGCGCTGTCCACCGCCTCCGACGCCTGCCGGAGCTGCTCGGGCGTGCCGCCGTAGTTCTTCAGCTCCTCGATGAGTCCCGACAGCGACGCCGTGAAGCCCCTTTGTCGGGCGGCCCGCAGGAAGGCCGTAAGCTCCCCGCCGCGCCGGGCGATGATCTTTTTCAGGATCAGCCGCTTGCCGATGGCTGTGATGCGCGGTTTCTTATGTCGGCCGGCCGTCTGTTCCAGCTGCCAGGCCAGACGGCGGAAGCCGAATACGAAGCCCCGCATGGAGCCGCGGCTTGCCGTGGCCGCCGCCAGCGCGCGCTCCACCTGGTACGTCATGTGCTCGGGCACGATCAGCAGCAGCGTCGGCCCCAGAGGAGCGGCCGCGATTTTCGCCGCCATCGCCCGCAGGCATTCAAAGGTCTTGCCGCTGCCCGCCCGTCCCAGGATGAAATCCAGCTTCGCCTGTTCCATACGTCAAACCTCCTACGGTTGTATCAGATGTGTCATGTTATCCTATCAAATCGCGGCGGCAATTTTATGCATCTCGTCCCCGGAAAAACCGGCATTGTTTGTCGGTCGCGCCGCTTGCTTGCCATTCAAACATATTATACCAGATGAAGAAAAAGCCCGGGCGGATTTTTGGCCGCGGTGGGGAAATCTTCATTTCGGGAGCACGAAAAAGGCTGCCCGTCGGGAATCCGGACGGACAGCCTCTGGTTTTCCGTTGTCCGTTTCACACCGTGGATGATGGAAACGTGACATACCGATTCGGGTTTCCCACGGTCGGGGCAGACGGATGACAAGCTTACAGCGGCATAGTTTGATGTGGGGAATTTATTCCCGGTCTTTTTTCGGAGTCTATAATTGTACGTCGATGTATCTTCCGGGCGGGCAATTCTCTCATGAAAACCACGTCTGCGTGAAGGAAACTTCGTTGCCGGAAAAGCGGTCAGCCATAATTCATCCCCATTAAAAAAGGGCCGTCATTGTTTCGGGGACAGTCCCAGGCTGCCGAAGGAATCCCGTCTGGTCCGGACCGGAAAAGACGCCCGGCAGCGGAGCTTTCTCGAAAACCCGCAGAGACAGCAAAAAAGCAGGAAACGCCGAAGATGGTTTTCGGCGTTTCCTGTAAGAAGTTCCTTATTCGCGCTTCAGATACCAATGGATCAGCGCCTGGGTGCCGCAGTCTTCCATGCCCCGGGCGGCGATTTCGTCGTAGAGGCGCTTGGCCAGGGAGAGGCCCGGGAGGTCGATTTGCATTTCCTCGGCGGCGTCCAGGGCGATGCGCATATCCTTGATGAAGTGCTTGATGAAGAAGCCGGGGGAGTCGTCGCCGCGAATCATGCGGGGCGCGAGGTTCGATAGCGACCAGGAGCCGGCGGCGCCGCCGGAGATGGTCTCCAGGACCTCGGTGGTGTCGAGGCCGGCTTTCTCGGCGAAGGCGATGGCTTCGCAGACGCCCAGCATGGTGGAAGCGATGGCCACCTGATTCGCCATCTTCGTGAACTGGCCGGAGCCGGCGGGGCCGAAGTAGCGGATGGTGCGACCGATGATCTCAAAGATCGGCTTCACGGTGTCGAAGGCTGTCCGGTCACCGCCCACCATGATGACGAGGGAGCCGTTCCGGGCGCCAATGTCACCGCCGGAGACCGGGGCGTCGAGGGCGGCGATGCCCTTCTTCTTGGCTTCGTCATAGAGCTTCCGGGCAAGCATGGGGCTGGAGGTGGTCATGTCGATGACGTAGCCGCCCTGCTTCGTCGACAGGATGCCCTTCTCCCCGAAGTAGATCTGCTCGACGTCCTCGGGATAGCCGACGATGGAGATGACGACGTCGGACTCCGCCGCCAGTTCCGCCGGGGTATCCGCCCAACGGGCGCCTTTCTCAATCAGGGCCTCCGCTTTGTCACGGGTGCGGTTAAAGACCGTCAGTTGATAGCCGGCTTCAAGAAGATGGGTGGCCATGCTGGCGCCCATGACGCCAGTGCCGATGAATCCGATCCGTTTGATGAGCATATCGGTACCTCCTATATGATCCAGTTTGTCTTTATCATAGCAGACGTTTGCCCGGCGCGCAAGTCCGGGTGAATGAAGCGTCATTTTTTCCGTCGCCGGCTCCGGGGCGGGCCCAGAATTTCAGCGTAAAGGATGGCGTTGCGAAGCGCGACGGGCGAGAGCGGCGGGAGCGGGAATCTGGCCGGAGGTTTGGGGGCGAGCTTGGCCTGGGAGCGGTAGGCGGCTTCTTCGGCGGCACGGGCTGCCTGTTCCTGCCGCGTCTTTTCCTCCAAATACCGCTGATAATGGTTTTTCGCCTGCAGTTCCTGCTCGGCTTCGATGGCCGCCGAGTCGGCCGCCATTTCCTCACGGTAGATGCCGTCCGAGGCCGGTTCCTCCAGTCGCGGGGCCCCGGTCAGGGGCGGAATCTCAAAGCCCAGGTCAGGGACCTGATGAGGCTCCTCCGGGGCGGATTCGGCCGGTTCCTCCGGCATTTCCGGCGGGACGGGCAGTTGCCGCCGTTTCCGAGGACTGTTCCGGAGCTGCGCCCAGAAGATGAGGGCCACCACCAGAAAGACGGGCCAGTCCTCGATCAGGTCTTCGTCCAGAACGTCGCCCAGAACGTCGCCCAAGACGTTGAAGACCGCGCCTGCGAGATCGGCCAGTCCCATCAGGATCTTGCTCAGAAGAAGGCCCAAGGCGCCCATGTCACTTCACCACCGGCGGCGTTTCCGGCGGGGCGCCGGCCCGGCTGATAGCACCGCGCATTTCGGTATCGGCCTGGACGTTCTTCAGGTTGTAGTAATCCATGACGCCGAGGTTGCCGCTGCGGAAGGCTTCGGCGATGGCATGGGGCACTTCGGACTGGGCCTCGACGACCTTGGCTTCCATTTCCTGGGTGTAGGCCTTCATCTCCTGCTCCTTGGCGACGGCCATGGCCCGGCGTTCTTCGGCCTTGGCCTGGGCGATGCGCTTGTCGGCCTCAGCCTGGTCGGTCATGAGCTCGGCGCCGATATTGCGGCCCACATCCACGTCGGCGATGTCGATGGAAAGGATCTCGAAGGCGGTGCCGGCGTCAAGTCCCTTGCCGAGGACGGTCTTGGAGATTTCGTCGGGGCTTTCCAACACCGCGGTATGGCTTTCCGCCGAGCCGACGGTGGTGACGATGCCCTCGCCGACGCGGGCGATGATGGTAGGCTCGCCGGCGCCGCCCACCAACCGGTCGATGTTGGCGCGAACCGTGACCCGGGCCTTGATGCGGAGTTCGATGCCGTTCTTGGCGACGGCGGATACCACCGGGGTCTCGATGACCTTCGGGTTGACGCTCATCTGCACCGCTTCGAGGACGTCGCGGCCGGCCAGGTCGATAGCGGCGGAGCGCTCGAAGGGCAGGGGAATCTGGGCCCGGTGGGCGGCAATCAGAGCGTCGACTACGCGGTCCACGTTGCCGCCGGCCAGGTAGTGGGCCTCAAGCTGATTGACGGAGACGTCAAGGCCGGCCTTGTTGGCTTTGATCAGGGGCAGGACGATTTTCTGGGGCACGACGCGACGCAGCCGCATGCCGACCAGGGTGAAGATGCCGACGTTGACGTTGGCGGCGATGGCCGAGATCCAGAGTCCCAGCGGCACGAAGTGCAGGAACAGGATGACCAGGATGATGAAGAGTACCAGGGTGAATCCAGAACCGAGCAGCATTCCCAATGTGATTTCCTCCTAACGTTTTTTAAGATGACGATTCGGAAGCGGCCGGACAAGGGCGCACGACGACCCGGCTGCCGATGACGGCTACGACGGTGACCGGCGTGCCGCGGGGGATGTAGCCGCCCTCGGATACCACGTCCACCGGGGCGCCGCCGAAGGAGGCGGAGCCTGCCGGGCGCAGGTCGGTGCTCGCGGTGCCGGCCTGTCCCAGCAAGCTTTCCCGGGGACTGGCGCTGACATAGCCGCGCTCCGCGGTGGCCATATCCCGAAGCACCAGCTTGTGCCAGAGGCGGCTGGAAGGGAGCCGCTTCAGGAGCAGCAGGAAGAGCAGGACCGCCAGCCCCACCGATGCCAACAGGGCATACATGGCGTTGGTGTCGCCGCCCAGGGCCAGAACCACGCTGTAGAGCATCATGGCCAGGCCCAGCCCGGCCAACAGACCGACCGTGGGGGCCAGCATCTCAATGACGATGCAGAGCACGCCGCCGAGGAACAGGGCGATCTGATAGACTACCACCAGGCCTTTCACGTACTGGCTACCGAAGAACACCGCGGCTGCGATGAGCCCCAGGAGCGCCCCCGCGCCCAGACCACCGGTCTTGATTTCCACCAGCAGCCCCAGGAAAGCGATGGCCAGCAGCAGAACCTCCAAGACGGGCATGCCGGCGATGCCGTCCATAAAAGCCGCCTCCTTCTTTGCTTGCAGTTCAGAATGGCAAGTCGTTATTTTATAGGTAAGTATTCCATCATCGGGTGAAATTTTCCTGCAAGCGCCGCTCCCGTCCCCGGCGGCGGTTCACAAATTTCCGCTTGACAATTGCGCCGTGATGATGGGACAATACACTGTAGCGTACCGGACTCAGTCACAAAGGTTGATAAGCGGTCGTTAAGGCTCTGCGGCGTCAGGCGCCTCTTAACCGGCACTTTGGGGCTTGTTTTGTCAGGTGCGCTGGGCATACGTGAAAACGAACTCCAACCTCGTCCGGCGGACCCGGTTCACTGCGTTTTGACGGTGCTTTATACGCGGGATTGTGTTTCGCTCCGCGCCTCTGTACGAAAACTATGGCGGATCGGGGGGCATGCGCTTGCGATTTCCACTCGTTTTTCTATTGATGATTTGCCTCTGGGGATTCCCGGTGACCACTGGAGCGGTTGAGGTGCCGGTGCTGCCGGTGCCGGAGGAGGCGAAAGCCTATATACCGCCGGGCGACGCGCTGCCCAACGTCACCGCCCGGTCAGCGGTGGTCATGGAGGCTTCCACCGGCCATATCCTGTACCAGCGGGCTATGGACCGGCCAGGTTTCCCGGCCAGCACCACGAAGATGATGACGCTTCTCGTGGCCCTGGAGCGGGGCAATCCGGAGGACATCGTGACCGTCAGCGCCGAAGCGGCGGATACCGAGGGTTCTACGGTCTGGCTGGAAGCGGGAGAGCGGATACGGCTGCGGGATTTGCTTTACGGCCTGATGCTGGTATCGGGCAACGACGCCGCCGTGGCCATTGCCGAGCATATCGCTGGCAGCACCGGGGCCTTTGCCCGGCTGATGACAGAAAAGGCCCGGGCAATCGGCGCGGCGGATACGTTCTTCACCAATCCCAGCGGCCTGCCTGATGCCCGGCACATCACTACGGCGCACGATCTGGCGCGGATTGCCGCCTATGGCTTTCAACAGCCGGTTTTCGGGGACATCGTGCGCACCCGGGAACGGCGGATCTCCAACGGCAAACCGCCCTTTTTCCGCGACCTCGAGAGCGAGAATATGTTACTTTGGATTTACGACGGCGCCAATGGAGTCAAGACTGGCTACACCGACGAGGCCGGCCGGTGCCTGGTATCGGCCGCGAAGCGGGACGGCTGCCAGCTCATCGCCGTGGTGCTGGACAGCGTCTATATGTGGAACGATTCCATCGCCCTGCTGGATTACGGCTTTCAGCGCGTGAGGCGTCGGACGTTGCTGGAGGCGGGCCAGCGAATTTCGGAACTGAAGGTGCTGCAGGGATGGCAGGATTCAGTGCCGCTGGAGGCGGCGGTTCAGCTGGCGGTGCCGGATTTTGCCGGAAACGCGCCGGCCTGCGAGCTCCGTCTTGAGGTCCCGGACCAGTTGACGGCACCGGTCCGGGAGGGCGACGTGGTGGGCCGGGCCGTGGCCTGTTTTCAGGGCCGACCGGTCGCCGCCATCGACGTTAAAGCGGCGCGGACGGTGGAGAAGAAATCGCTGCTGGCGCTGCTCTGGCAGTTTGTACGGCAGATATTGCCCGGGAAATGATGAAGGACGGGAAGACATTGGCAGAAGAACGATTGCAGAAGATCCTCAGCCAGGCGGGCGTCGCTTCCCGTCGGGCGGCGGAGCGGCTGATTGCCGAGGGCCGCGTTACGGTGAACGGCATGGTGGTTACGGAACTGGGGAAGAAGGCCGACGCCGCCAGCGATCATATCGCTGTGGATGGGGAGCCGCTGGCGGGGACGGAGCGGCTGTCGTATTACCTGCTCAACAAGCCCAAGGGTTATATTTCCACGGTGAAGGACGAGCGGGGGCGGCGCACGGTGCTGGACCTGCTGCCGGACATGGAGGAAAGGCTTTATCCGGTGGGGCGCCTCGACAGCAACACCGAGGGGCTGCTGCTGCTGACCAACGACGGGGCGCTGACCAACGCGCTGCTGCATCCGGCCCGGGAGGTCACGAAAACCTACCTGGCGGTGGTGGAGGGGCAGGTGACGCCGTCGGAGCTCAACCGCCTGCGGCAGGGTGTCGAGCTGTCCGACGGACTGACGGCGCCGGCCGGGGCATTCATCGTGGAGAGGGATGAGGCGGAGAATCGCACCAAGCTGGAGATTACCCTGCACGAGGGGCGGAATCGTCAGGTGCGTCGGATGTGCGAAGCGGTGGGCCATCGGGTTCGCTCCCTGAAGCGGGTCCAGTTTGCGTGCCTGACGCTGGCCGGGGTCCGGCGGGGCGAGTCCCGCCCCCTGTCGAAGGAGGAGGTCCGGGAACTCTACGCGATGACGGCCTCTGCGACGCCGCCTGCCAGGCGGCGTAAGGCGCCATGAAGCCGGTGGTGGTGATCGGCGGCGGACCGGCAGGCATGATGGCGGCCATCAAAGCGGCGGAAAGCGGGGCGGCGGTGACGCTGCTGGAAAAGATGCCGGCGCTGGGCCGCAAGATGATGATAACCGGCAAGGGACGCTGCAACCTCACCAATCTGGCGGAGATTCCCGAGATTATCCGCCGGATTCCGGGAAACGGCGTTTTTCTGCACAGCGCCCTGCGTGCCTTTGACAACCAGGCGGTCATCCGCTTCTTTGAGGAACAGGGCGTCCCGACCAAGGGCGAACGGGGCGGCCGGGTCTTCCCCGTCAGCGATCGGGCACAGGATGCGGTGGATGCCATGATCCGCCGCCTGCGCGCCCTCCGGGTGAAGGTGCGGACGAAAGCGACGGTGCGCCATATCCTGACCGGGTCAGGGGCGGTTCGCGGCGTCGCGCTGGCTGGTGGGGAGGCGCTGGAAGCGGCGGCGGTGGTCCTGGCGGCGGGCGGCGCTTCCTATCCCGGCACCGGCTCTGACGGCAGCGGGGCGATACTGGCGCGGGAAACAGGACACACCGTCGTCCCCCTGCAGCCGGCGCTGGTGCCGCTGGAGACCGCCGAGGACTGGCCGAAGGCGCTTACGGGGCTGGCGCTGAAGAACGTCCGGGCGACGCTGCTGACGGACGGGAAACCGGCAGCGGAGGAATTCGGGGAGATGCTGTTCACCCATTTCGGCGTCAGCGGCCCCATCGTTCTCACGTTGAGCCGGGAGGCGGCCCATCGTTTGCGTCAGGGCGCGGCGGTGGGGATGGAGATTGACCTGAAGCCGGCGCTTGACAGGGAAAAACTGGACCGCCGGATTCAGCGGGATTTTTCCCGGGCGCTGAAGAAAGCCGTCAAGAACGCGCTGGGAGGGCTCCTGCCGGGCCGGTTGATTCCGGTGGCGCTGTCGCTGGCGGAAATTCTGCCGGAGAAGCCGGTGCATCAGGTGACGCGGGAGGAACGGCAACGCCTGGCGGCGGTCCTCAAGGGCCTGATGCTGACGATTTCCGGCACCCGTCCGCTGGCGGAGGCCATCGTGACCGCCGGCGGCGTATCAACCCGGGAGATCGACCCCAGGACGATGCGTTCCAAGCTCGTCAAAGGCCTGTATTTCGCCGGGGAAACGGTGGACATTGACGGCTATACCGGCGGCTACAACCTGCAGGCGGCCTTTTCCATGGGGGCGGCGGCGGGACGGTGGAGCGCCGCGGAAGTGAAGGAGGCGGGGGAACATGGAAACCAGGCGGATTGAACGGGCAAAGAACGGCCTCGCGGGAGAGATTCAGATTCCCGGCGACAAGTCGATTTCCCATCGCAGCGTGATGCTGGCGGGAATCGGCGACGGTACGGCACATATCTCTCATTTCCTGCTGGCGCAGGATTGCCTGTCCACGGTGGCGGCGATGCGGCAGCTTGGTGTCGGGATCCGGGAGAACGAGGACGGCTCGCTGGACGTGACCGGCGTGGGGCTTGACGGCCTCACGGAGCCGGCGGGCATCCTCGACGCCGGCGACTCCGGTACGACGCTGCGGCTGATGTTGGGGCTTTTGGCGCCGCAGCCGTTCCTGTCGGTTTTCACCGGCGACGCGTTGCTTTACAAACGCCCCATGGGACGGGTCATCACGCCGCTTTCCCAGATGGGCGCACATCTGGCGGGACGGCAGCAGAACAAGTATCTTCCCATCGCGGTCCTGCCGGCGCAGCAACCGCTGCATGGCATCATCTATCCGATGCCGGTGGCCAGCGCCCAGGTGAAATCAGCCATCCTGCTGGCGGGGCTCCGGGCGGAGGGAACGACGACGGTGGTGGAGCCGGTAGTATCCCGGGACCATACGGAACGGATGCTGGAAGCCTTCGGCGTCAGTCTCATGCGGAAGGATACCAGCGTCACCATCAAGGCGCCTAAACAGCTTGTGTCGCCGGAAACGATTGACGTGCCGGGGGATATCAGTTCGGCGGCCTTCTGGCTGGTGGCCGCTTCCGTCATCCCGCAAAGCGACCTCCTGTTGCGGAATGTGGGTGTGAACCCGACCCGCACGGGAATCCTTGACGTCCTGCGGGAAATGGGCGCGAATATTGTCGTGATGAACGAACGGATAAGCGGCGGTGAACCGGCGGCGGACATCCGGGTCCGGTCGGCGAAACTGCACGGCGTTTCCTTCGGCACCTCCATCATGCCGCGTCTGATCGACGAGATTCCCGTCATCGCGGTGGCGGCGATGTTCGCCGACGGCGATACGAAAATCACCGGCGCCGGCGAACTCCGGGTCAAGGAGACCGACCGCATCCGGGCAGTGGCGGAGGAATTCCGGAAGCTGGCGCCAAATGTCGAGGAACTGCCGGACGGGCTTCTGATACATGGCCCGGCCCGGTTGCAGGCCGCCCGTTGCGCTTCCTATGACGACCATCGCATCGCCATGGCTCTGGCGATTGCCGGCGCGGCGGGTGACGGAGTGGAAATTGAGCAGCCGGGGTGCGTGGATATCTCGTACCCGGCGTTTTACCGGACATTGGAGGATATCAGGAAGTAAAACAGGGGCGGTCTCCCGGAGGTTCCGCGGGAGCGGTCTTCCCGGGCACCGGCCGTTCCTCATCACAACGTAGGAGAGATAGCAGCGTGAAGAAATCGGTTTTGGCCATTGACGGACCGGCAGGGGCGGGTAAGAGCACCGTCGCCAGATTGGTGGCGGAAAAGTTGGGCTATGTTTATATCGACACCGGCGCGATGTACCGGGCGGTGGCCTGGAAGGTCCTCCGGACGGGGCAGCCGGCGACGGACGAGAACATCGTTAAGGTGGCGCAGGATATCGACGTGCGGCTGGAATACCGGAACGGTTCCCTGCGGGTCGAGGCGGACGGCGTCGACGTGACGGATCGTATCCGCACTCCGGAGGTTACGGGCATCGTTTCCCAGGTGGCGCGGCTCCAGCCGGTGCGGGAGAAGATGGTGCTCCTGCAGCGGAAGATGGCGGAGAACGGCGCCGTCGTCATGGACGGTCGGGATATCGCCTCGAAGGTCCTGCCGGACGCGGATGTGAAGGTGTTCCTGACCGCCTCCATCGAGGAGCGGGCCACCCGCCGCTGGCGGGAGATGAAGGAAAAGGGCTACGAAGTCTCCATGGAAGAGCTGAAGAAGGAAATCGCCGCCCGGGACAAGATGGATACGGAGCGGGAGGTCTCGCCCCTGGTCCGGGTCCCGGAGGCGGTGCTTCTGGATACGACGGGACAGACCATCGACGAGGTCGTGGCGTCGGTGCTGGCGCTGTGCAGGTGATGTGTCGTGTATGAGTTCCTGCGGATACTATTCACCTGGTTTTTCTGTAAGGTCTGCCATACGGAGATAACCGGTACGGAAAACATGCCCCCGGAGGGG
This sequence comes from Selenomonadaceae bacterium, assembly GCA_016280345.1. GTDB lineage: Bacteria > Bacillota > Negativicutes > Selenomonadales > Selenomonadaceae > RGIG3544. The sequence goes on from JAEEGN010000083.1 coordinate 14,980, forward strand.
GGCGTAATCCTGGCGGCGAATCACCTGAGCAACTGGGACCCGCCGTTCCTGGGCACCTTCATCCTGCGGCCGGTCAGCTACATGGCCAAGAAAGAGCTCTTCGATATTCCTGTATTCAGCCGCTGCATCATCCATCTCCACGCTTTTCCCGTGAAGCGGGGGGCGGCGGACCGCGGGGCCATCAAAGCGGCACTGGCGGCGCTCGGGGAGGGGCGCTGCGTCGGGCTCTTTCCCGAGGGGACCCGCAGCCGGGACGGTGAGGTGCACAAGGCGGAGGCCGGCGTGGCGCTTCTGGCCGCCAAGAGCGGGGTGCCCGTCGTGCCGGCGGCGATCACCGGCACGAACCGCATCTTTTCCCGCGGCTCCTTTTTCCCGGCGCTTTACGTTTCCTACGGCGCGCCGCTCCGTTTCGAGGGCCGGGCGAATGACCGGGCGGCTTTGGAGCGGTTTTCAGAAAAAATCATGGAAGAAATCGTAAAAATGAAAAAAAAACATAGCAAAGAGATACCATAGTGTGTTATACTATAAAGCGGATTGTAATCTAAACAATTTGGGGGAACCGTATGGAAGTGATCCTGGCGGAGTACCTGGGCTTCTGTTACGGCGTCAAGCGGGCCATTCGTCTGGCCCGAAGCAGCGCTTCCCCGGGCCGCGCCAGTACCCTCGGACCGATCATCCACAATCCGCAGATGGTGGAGCGTCTGGCGCAGGAGGGCGTGAACGCTGTCGCCGGGCTTTCGGAAATGTCCGACGGGGGGACGATCATCATCCGCTCGCACGGTGTCGGGCCGGCCGTATATCGGGAAGCGGAGGAGCGCCGCCTGTCTCTGGTGGACGCCACCTGCCCACATGTGAAGAAGGCGCAGATGGCGGCGCACGCCCTGGCGGAGAATGGCTGCACGGTCGTTATCGTCGGCGAGAAGAAGCATCCTGAGGTCAAGAGCATCTATGAGTGGTCCGGCGAAGGCGCCGTCATCATCGAGACGGAAGCAGAGGCGGAGGACCTTCCTCCCTGCGGGAAGATGGGCGTTGTCGCGCAGACGACCTTTTCGGGCGAGAAGTTTGAGCAGATTGCCGCGAAGCTCCTGTGCAAGTCCAACGATATCCATATCGTCCGGACCATCTGCACGGCTACGGACCAGCGGCAGAAAGCCGCGATTGACCTGGCGGGCCGGGTGGACATGATGCTGGTAATCGGCGGCAAGAACAGCGCCAACACCACGCGCCTCGCCGAGCTTTGCGCCGAGAAGACAACGACCCATCATCTGGAGACGGTATCCGAGCTCCAGGATGCATGGTTTGAAAATAAAAAAATAATTGGTATCACAGCCGGCGCGTCAACGCCCGACTGGATTATCAAGGAGGTATATCAAAAGTGTCAGAAGAAATGAATGAATTTGCAAGCTTGCTGAAAGCGGAGGAAGAGGCCCAGCCGAAGATCGAGGTGGATGATATCGTTAAGGCGACGGTTGTTTCGGTTGATAACAGCAGCGTTTCCGTCAACATACCGGGCCTGAAAGCGGACATCCCCATCGAGAAGAGGGAACTGGGAGTCTCCGATCAGGATAACGTCAAGGATGTTTTCCAGGTTGGCGACGAGATCGAGGTCTGCGTCGTGGGCCTGGGCGGCGAGCACGGCGCCACGGTCTCCAAGGTCAAGGCCGACCGTCGGGCTGCCTGGAAGGATTTCGAGGGAATCGTGGAGCGGGAGGAAGTCGTTCAGGCGACAGTCAAGCAGGTCGTCAAGGGCGGCATCGTCGCCGACGTGCGCGGTGTCCGGGCGTTCATCCCGGCGTCCCAGGTGGAGTGCCACTTCGTGAAGGACCTGTCGGTCTATGTGGGGCAGACGTTGGAAGCTTTGCCACTGGAGTGCGATATCAAGAAGCAGCGGCTCGTCCTTTCCCGCCGCAAGATCCTGGAGAAGGAGCAGGCGGAGCGGCAGGAGGTTTTGTTCAGCACGCTGGCCGAGGGACAGACGCTCCCCGGCACGGTCAAGCGGCTGGTGGACTACGGCGCTTTCATTGACATCGGCGGCGTGGACGGCCTGGCGCATATCTCGGATCTCTCCTGGACCCGGGTCAAGCATCCTTCGGACGTGCTGGAAGTCGGGCAGAAGCTGGACGTCTATGTCAAGGGCTTCGATCCCGAGAAGAGGCGCATCTCCCTCAGCATCAAGGAGACCCAGCCGAATCCCTGGGACGAGAAGATCGAAAAGTACCACGAAGGCGATTACATCCAGGGCAAGATTATCAAGCTGATGGATTTCGGCGCTTTCATGGAAATCGAGCCGGGCTTTGACGGGTTGATTCCCATGGGCGAGCTTTCCAATACGAACATTGCCAAAGCGGATGAAGTCGTTCATGTGGGCGACGAGGTGACGGTGAAGATTCTTCACATCGATAAGGGCCGCCGCCGCATTTCGCTGAGCCTCAAGCGGGTGAAGAAGGACGCCGAGCCGGCAGCGGCCGGCGATAGCGCCGCCGGGGCGGCGGAGGAGACCGGGAACGAGTGATTCCGTTCCGACGGGAAACGCGGGATTCAATGGGGCTGTCGCAGGAAGCTTCGTGCTTCGGGCGGCAGCCCTGTTTTTGTACGGTGAGGCAACGGAAGATATGAAGTATGGCGAGATCATCCGGGTGCGGGAGGGGAGCCTGGCGGAGGAGCTGGGCCTGGTCCCGGGCGACCGGATACTGGAGGTCAACGGGCAGGGGCTACGGGATATCATCGACCTGAGCTTCGCGCTGGCGGACGAGGAGATCGAACTGCTGGTGGAGCACGCCGGGGGCGAACGGGAGCTCTTGGCCTTCGACAAGGACTACGACGAGGAACTGGGAGCGGAATTCCAGTCAGCGGTTTTCGACGGAATACGGGGCTGCGGCAATCATTGCTGGTTCTGCTTCGTCGACCAGGTGCCCCCCCAGATGCGGGACAGCCTTTACGTCAAGGACGATGATTACCGGCTTTCCTTCCTCTACGGCAATTTCATCACCATGACGAATATGGGCGAGGCGGATTTCCGGCGCATCGCGCAGTATCACCTGTCACCGCTGTTCGTTTCGGTCCATACGATGAATATGGAACTGCGGGCGGCCATGCTGGGTACCCCTCGGGGCGGCGGATTGCTGGAGCAGCTTGACCGGCTGGCGGCGGCGGGCGTGGAGTACCACGCCCAGGTCGTCCTCTGCCCGGGCATCAACGACGGCAAGGAGCTGGAACGGACCATCCGGCTGCTGCGGGCGCGTCGTCCCTGGGCGCGTTCCCTGGCCATCGTGCCCGTCGGCCTGACGCGGTTCCGGGAGGGCTGCCATCCGCTGTCGATGTTCGACGCGGCGGGGGCAAAGGAAGTAATCCGCCAGGTCAGCCGGTGGCAGCGGGAAGAGCGGCAAAAAAGCGGCGAGGGCTTCGTTTACCTGGGCGATGAGTTTTACCTGCTGGCCGGAGTGCCGTTGCCGGAGGCGGAGGAGTATGACGGGTTTCCTCAGCTCGATAACGGCGTGGGCCTTCTGCGGAATTTTCTGGAAGACTGGGAAAGGAGCCGGGCGTCAGCGCCGATGACGCAGCCGGAGAAGCCGTTGCGCCTGGATATCGTCTGCGGGACGGCGGCCGCGCCCGTTTTCGGGGAGTTGCTGGCAGCGGTTCGCACGGAGGGGCTGCGCCTTCGCCTGCTACCGGTGGAGAATCGATTTTTCGGCGACAGCGTTAATGTATCGGGGCTCCTCACCGGGCAGGATATCCTGCAAGCGCTTCGGGCGCAGGGGGAACCGCGTGACGGCGTGCTCTTTCCTGCCAGCGCCTTGCGGAGCGGCGAGGATGTGTTCCTGGACGATATGAAATTGGCGGATATGGAGCGGGCGTTGGGCGTGCCCGCGGTGCCCGTGCTGAGCGGGGCGGAGCTTTACAACGTCCTGGCGCACTGGGGCGAGCGCCGTCCGCGGCGGACAAGGGAAGCGCTCTATACCTGGCAGGGCAATGCCGCTTATACGAAACTGGGGGAGGGAGCAGGATGAGCAAACCAATCGTCGCCATCGTCGGCCGGCCCAACGTGGGAAAGTCAACGCTGTTCAACCAGATCGGCAAAAGGCGCGTCTCCATCGTGGACGATATCCCCGGGGTGACGCGGGATCGCATTTACATGGACGCCGTCTGGCTCGAGCATGTGTTCACCATGATCGACACCGGCGGCATTGAGTTCGAGGCGGAGAACCGCCTGCTGACCTCCATGCGTCAGCAGGCGGAGATCGCCATGGAGGAGGCGGACGTCATCGTCTTCGTGGTGGACGGACGCGCCGGTATCACCAATACCGACGAGGAAGTGGCGCGGCTCCTGCGGACAACGAAGAAGCCGGTGGTGCTGGCGGTGAACAAGATCGACAGTCCCAAGCAGGAAAGCGACGTCTATGAATTCTACAATCTGGGCCTGGGAGATCCCATCCCCATCGCCGCCGCCAACGCCCTGAACCTGGGCGACCTTCTGGATGCCGTGGTGGCGGCGTTCCCGGAAACCAACGTGGCGGAGGAGGAGAGCGACGAGATCCGGCTGGCGGTGATCGGGCGGCCCAACGTGGGGAAATCCTCGCTGGTCAACGCCCTCCTGGGAGAGGATCGGGTCATTGTCAGCGATATCCCCGGCACGACACGGGACGCCATCGATACGCATTTCACGAAGGACGGCATCCGGTTCACGCTGATCGACACCGCCGGCATGCGCCGCAAGGGACGCATCGAGGAGGCTGTGGAGCGGTACAGCGTAATCCGGGCATTACGGGCGGTGGACCGGGCGGACGTGGTGCTGATGGTACTGAACGCGGTGGAGGGCATCACTGACCAGGATACGAAGATTGCCGGTTATGCCCACGACTCCGGCAAGGGCGTCATCCTGGTGGTGAACAAGTGGGATATCTATGAGGACAAGGATGAGAAATCCACGCTGCGCTTTACCGAGGAAATCAGGGCCAGGATTGCCTTCCTGCAGTACGCGCCGGTTCTTTATACCTCGGCGCTGACGCGCCAACGGGTGCACCGCGTCACGGAGCTCGCGAAATACGTGGCGGATCAGCAGTCCATGCGTATCCAGACCAGCGTACTCAACGAGCTCTTGCAGGACGCCATCGCCGTGAATCCGCCGCCGGCCTACAAGGGAAAGCCTCTCAAGGTACTGTTTATGACCCAGGCGGGCATTGCGCCGCCGAGTTTCGTAATCTTCGTCAACGACCCGGAACTCATGCACTTTTCCTATCTGCGCTTTCTGGAAAACAAGCTGCGGGAGACCTTCGGCTTTGAGGGAGCGCCCATCAGGCTGATTGTCCGCGCCCGTAAATCGAAAGAGGAGGAACTTTGACATGGGATCATTTTTTGCTTGCCTTTTCAGCTATCTCATCGGCTCTGTCCCCAGCGGCCTGATTCTGGGCAAAGGCATCTGGGGCGTTGACCTGCGGGAGCATGGCAGTCACAATATCGGCGCGACCAACGCCTGGCGGACCATCGGGAAGCCGGCGGGCCTGCTGATATTCCTGATGGATTTTCTGAAGGGCGCCATCGGCGTGGGCCTCGGGAGTACTCTGGGGAGCGGCAGCCCAATGGTTTTGGTGCTTTGCGGCATTGCCGCGATCGTCGGCCATTCCTGGTCGCTGTTTTTGGGATTCAAGGGCGGCAAGGGGGTCGCTACCGGGCTCGGCGTCATTGCCATGCTGATGCCGGGAGTGACGGTGCTGGTATTTTTGCTGTGGTTTGCCATCGTCTATGCGACCGGTTACGTTTCGCTGGGCTCCATCGTGGCGGCGGCGGCGGTGCCGGTCACTGCCTGGTGCTTCGGCGCTGCCGGGGCGTACATCGGCTTCGGCGTTCTGGCGGCGGCTTTCATCATTTACCGCCACCAGGCGAATATCGGCCGCCTGATGGCGGGGACGGAAAGCAAGATCAAGGCGGCGCGGCGCTGACCCGGAAGCGACGGTGTCGGGCCATGAGAACGGCGGACAGGAGGCAGACGTATGGTTTCAGAAAAGATGTATGAATTGGGAACGAAGAAATCCACGATTCGGACGATTTTCGAGTTCGGACGCCAGCGGGCGGCGGAGATGGGGGAGGATAACGTCTTCGATTTCAGCCTGGGCAATCCCAACGTCCCGGCCCCGGCCTTCGTCAAGCAGGCAATCCTCGACATTCTGGACGAGATGACGCCGACGGAGGTTCACGGTTACACTGTCGCCCCCGGGGCGCCGGCAGTGAGGGAGACGCTGGCGCGGAGCCTCAACGAGCGGTTCGGCACGGACTTTTCCGGGCGGAACCTCTTCCTGACGGCCGGCGCGGCGGCGGCCATCACGATTTCCTTCAAGGCGTTGGCGGAGCCCGGAGATGAGTTCCTGGCCCTGGCGCCGTTTTTTCCCGAATACCGCTGCTTCGTGGAATCCACCGGGGCGGCGCTGAAGGTTGTGCCGGCCCGGGTCGAGGATTTCCAGATTGACTTCGCTGCCTTGGAACAGCAGCTTACGCCCCGTACGAAGGCGGTTATCGTGAACTCTCCCAACAATCCCAGCGGCGTGGTGTATTCCGTGGAGACCGTCCGGGCCCTGGCCGATATGCTGCGGCAAAAGCAGCAGGCGTTCGGCCACCCGATTTTCCTGATCGCTGACGAGCCTTACCGGGAAATCGCTTATGCGGGGGTGGAGGTGCCCTGGCTCACGAAGTATTACGAAAATACCATTGTCTGCTATTCCTACAGTAAATCCTTCTCACTGCCGGGGGAGCGCATCGGCTATATCCTGGTGCCGGACGAAGTCGCGGACTTCGACCGGGTCTATGGCGCCGTTGCCGGGGCCGCACGGGTGCTGACCCATGTGAACGCGCCGTCGCTGTTCCAATGGGTGGCGGCCCGTTGCGCCGGGTTGCCTTCGGACGTCGCGGCCTACGAGAGGAACGGGAAAATCCTCTATGAGGGGCTGCTGGCGGCGGGCTTCCGCTGCGTGAAGCCCCAGGGCGCCTTCTACCTCTTTCCCCGTTCCCTGGAGGCGGATGATTACGCGTTTTGCGAGCGGGCGAAAAAATACGGCCTCCTGCTGGTGCCGGGGACCGATTTCGGCTGCCCGGGCCATTTCCGGGCGGCGTATTGTATCAGGACGGAAACCATCGAACGGTCGCTGCCGCTTTTCCGAAAGCTGGCGGCGGAGTACCACGGCTGACGGGAACGGAAACGCGGCGTTTGCCCCGGGCGGCTCCGGGGGATTCTGTCGTCCGCTCTTTACAAATCCGTCAAAACAAAGTATAATATCCTTCGTCGGGGCGTAGCCCAGTTTGGTAGAGCGCTTCCTTGGGGTGGAAGAGGTCGTGGGTTCAAATCCCGTCGCTCCGACCAGAATTGCATAAAAAGAGCCTCGCTGTTCGCAGCGAGGCTTTTTACGCGCTTTTTCCCGAAGGAAAAGTTTTTTCGGGGTAATCGTGTTCCAACAGTTCTGCCGGATTGAAGCGGAGCCGGCTCGTGAGGGAGATCAGGCTGATGTCCTCCAGCAGCGACGAGACGGAGACGGCCGGCGATTTGGCGAGGTCGATCTCGAAGGGCTCGTGCATCTGATAGCGTTCGTTGGCAAAGACGCAGATCCGGGGCTTGGCGGCGGAGCCGAAGGGAGCCGCCTTCACGACGGCAAAGCCGGCGGAGGTTTCCAGGACGCTGCCCACGGGGAAGATGATCAGATTGTTGAAGAAAAGGTCCAGCAGGCGCTCGTCGAACTGCCCACGGGAAAGCTTCTTCATGATGCGGTAAGCGATGTGGGGCTTATAGGCGACCTTGTAGCTCCGGGCCGTGGTCAGGGCGTCGTAAACGTCGGCGATGGCAACGATGCGAGCGGGGCGGCTGATGGCGCCGGGCGAACCGGACGAAGGATAACCGGTGCCGTCGATGTGTTGATGGTGTTGGAAGGCAATCCGGGAGAGCGCGAGGGCGTGTTCCCCGTGGGCGGCGATCAGGCGCTTGCCACCGGTCACCGGATGGCGTTGGATGATGCGGAATTCTTCGTCGCTGAGTTTGGAGGGCTTGTTGAGGATCTCTTCCGGCACGTCAATCTTGCCGATATCATGCAGGAAACCGCCGCGCACCAGAGAAAACAGCTTTTTCTGCGAATAGTGGCAGAGCCGCCCGATGAAGCCGCTGTAAATGGCAACACCGATGCTGTGGCGGAACGTGTATTCGTCGTGCTCCAGAATTTGCGTCAGCGGGACGAGGTCTTCCTCGTGGTCGAGGACCTTCTTCAGGACATGGGGGAGGAGACCTTCCAGAAGGACCGGATCTACCAGGCCTTCAAGGCGCAGGCGGTCGAGCTTTTTACAGATGACTTCACGGGCGAGACGTCGGGTTTCGGCCAATCGATCCTGTCGGCTGGCGGGCGCGTCCGTCGCCGGGGATTCGTCAGCGTCGCAGACCGCCACTTGGGTTACGCCCATTTCAAGAAGCTGCTGGATCGAGCGTTGTGTCAGGACCGTTCCGGCTTTCAGGTAGGTGACGCCATGCAGATTCTGGAAGTCCTCGGCGGCTACCATGCCCGCCTGCAGGGCTTCTATCGCTACGATCCGCATACTGCACCTCCTTCCTTTCCGCAGAAAAAAACACTTCCTCATATTCTACCATATTCACCGGGGCGATGCGAGAATTATTTTCGCGACGCCGGGGAGCGCCTCACTTGCGACAAAAAAGCGTCTCCGCTCGGCGAAGCGGAGACGCGATGAGACAGATGAACGAAGTGCCAGACAGGGGCTCCCCGTCACGACTGATTTCCGTGGCGCGGGTGCTCGGAAACGACCTCGATGGCCCGGGCAATCTCCTCCAGGATCTCGACGTCATAGTTGAGGGACATTTGCTCCAGCCGGGCGTAGATGCTGCCCTTGTCAGTGGAGACGTATTTGGGCGGCAGATGGTTCAGGGCCAGGATCGCTATATCCTGCCGGCATTGCGGGCAGTCGCAGCAGCCGGGATAAAGTTTGAGGACGCTGTCCATCTTCTGCAGGACGAAGTTCTCCATATAATTTTTCAGCTCCATGTCGGCCGCTTCCTTTCTTGATGAATTTCATTCATTATACCATTATCGCTTTTTCTCTGCAATCGGGAAAACATCGGTTTGTCCGGAGCGGGAAACGGGCCGGATCAAGGTGCTTCCCGGTCAAAGGCTGGCCGCGCCGAAAACGGACACGCGTCATTTTCCCCGCGGAAGAGGTGGCAGCTCCAGCGCCGCGTCAACCTGAGCGGCAAACCGGTCCGGCTCCTGGCGTATCCTTTCCCGATAGGCGGCGAGCCGGGGATACTCCTCCTCATAATGTGCCAGCAGATAGCGGATTCGGGCGATGATGGCCGGGATTTCTTCCTCCCTGTCCGCGAATTTGTTTTCGTCGCCGATGGGAACATCGACGTCGTTCGCCGCCGCCCCGCGGCGCCCGATAACGAGACAGCAGCCGCTGATGGCCGCTTCACGGGGGATGCGGTCCTTGCCGGGATGGGCGCCGAAATCAATGTAGGCTTTCGCTGTTCGCAGCAAAGCCCGGACTTCCTCCGGCGTCATGTCCTGGATGGGCCGCCAGTCAATGTCGGGGGCGGCCGCTTTCAGTTTCTGGGTAAAGGCTTTTCCTTTTGCGGGATTGAAGGTCACGATATCCCTGCGGGCTGTGGCGTCATTTCCCGGCGGCTGGTTCAGGAAGACCGGGTTCAGGTAGTCGCTCACGAAATGGATCTGCGCTTCCGGGATTCCGTTCAGCTGCAGGAACTGCCGGGCGTATTCGGACTGAACCCAATGGGTGGAAGGCAGCTCCGGCTGGAACGCGAACCAATGCGGCAGAGGCCGCCGCAGGGGATTTTCGGAAAAGAAGGACAGCACCCGCGTCATGGAGCCCAGCCATTGATCGACACTGAGCCACCAGAGGACGCGGCGAATCTCTTTTGCCTGGAACAGGGGCATGGTCTCGGGCGAAATCAGGATGTTTTCCGGACGGTTCAACATGCTGTCCACAAGCGGTACCTTATATTGCCGGTAAACGGCCGGCACCGGGTCGGGATGCTCATGCGGCACATAATACATATAAGCGTCGACGCCCCGCTGCCGCAGATAGGCAGCGAGTTGATGCAACACCTCGGGACCGCCCGAGGCGACGACCGCCGGAGCGATGACATAGACCTTCGTGCTGGGAAATAGCTTCATGGGTTCCTCCTTGCCGTTTCGCGCTGAATCCTCGTTACCGGCTGAGGGTATTATAACACGGAGGCCGCCGTTATATCCACCCGCTTTTTCTGTTTTTCGGGGCGGGAAAAACTTTTTTTCATTGAAAATTCAGAAAAACCCTTGACTACGGGCGAAAAAAGTTATAATTTAAAGATATAATAATTCCGCCGCGGGACAGAAAAGGTTGCCGGCGGCGGGCAGGGAGAGGTGCTTTTTTATGTCAACCTTTTTGATTTCGTTGGCGATCCTTATCGTAGGATACTTCATCTACGGGAAGATCGTCGATTCCGTGTTCGGTCCGACGGACAAGCCAACGCCGGCGGTCCGCATCAACGACGGCGTTGACTATATGCCGTTGCCGACATGGAAAGTGTTCCTGATTCAGCTTCTGAACATTGCCGGCCTGGGTCCGATCTTCGGCGCTTTGGGCGGCGCGCTCTGGGGCCCCAGCGTCTATCTCTGGATTGTTTTCGGTACGATTTTCGCCGGTGCTGTCCATGATTACCTTTCGGGCATGATCTCTTTGCGGGAGGACGGCAAGAGCATCTCCGAGGTTGTCGGCCTCTACATGGGCCCGCTCATGCTTTCCATCATGCGCGGCTTTTCCGTCGTGCTCCTGGTCCTTGTCGGCACGGTCTTCATGACGGGCCCGGCGATGCTCCTGGCGAAGCTGACGGCGATGGATTTCAAGATCTGGCTGGTCATCGTTCTCGCTTACTACTTCCTGGCGACGCTGCTGCCGATTGACGCTCTGATCGCTCGCTTCTATCCGCTGTTCGGCCTTTGCCTCATCGTCATGGCCATCGGCATCATGGGCGGGATGCTCACCGGCGTCGGCGGTCATGTCATGCCGGAAATGACGCTGGCGAACCTTCATCCGAAAGCGGACGCCAATCCCATCTGGCCGTTGATGTTCATCACGGTCGCCTGCGGCGCGATTTCCGGTTTCCACTCCACTCAGTCGCCGATCATGGCCCGCTGCCTCAAAGATGAGCGTATGGGGCGTCCGGTCTTCTACGGTGCGATGGTCGCCGAGGGCATTATCGCCCTGATCTGGGCGGCAGCTGGCGTTACCTTCTATGACGGCACGGCCGGTCTCGGCGCTTCTCTGGCCAAGGGCGGCCCCGGCGGCGCGGTCTATGATATCTGCGTCGGCTTCCTGGGTTCCGGTGTCGGCGCTACGCTGGCCATGCTGGGCGTAATCGCCTGCCCGATCACTTCGGGCGATACCGCTTTCCGTTCGGCCCGCCTGACGCTGGCCGACTGGTTCAAAGTTCCGCAGCAGAACTGGACCAAGCGACTGACCTTCGCGATTCCGCTTCTGGCCATCGGCGGCGGCCTCTCGCAAATCAACTTCAACATCATCTGGCGGTATTTCTCCTGGACGAACCAGACGCTGGCCATGATCGTCCTCTGGACGGGTGCGGTCTATCTCTACCAGAAGCTGGACAACAAGATGGCGAGTCTGGTGGCGGCGGTCCCGGCGACATTCATGTCGGTCGTCACTACGACGTATATCCTCCAGGCGAAAGAGGGGCTTCAGCTCCCCACCAGCATCACCTATCCCGCGGGCTTCGTCTTTGCCATTGTTTTCCTGGGACTTTTCCTCAAGGCGACGTTCCTGCGCGGCTCGAAGAACTAAAAAACGGATCGGCAACGGGAAACGGAGCAGGGCTTTCGGCAACGGGGCCCTGCTTTTCCCGTCTTCGGGGAAAGAATTTTGAGATTTTCAAAAAAAAGGGTTGACAAAAGAAACCAGTCACGCTATTATATGTATTGTCAGTTTGACACGGCCCTTCTTCAGCGAGTCGATGGGCCGGGTCATCAATGATAATGCGGAAATAGCTCAGTGGTAGAGCATCACCTTGCCAAGGTGGGGGTCGCGGGTCCGAGTCCCGTTTTCCGCTCCATGATGACGTTGGATCTCGCACGCGCACAGTGTGCGAGATTTTCTTTGGGATGATATAGGCTATGGGCCTATAGCTCAGTTGGTTAGAGCAACCGGCTCATAACCGGTCGGTCTTTGGTTCGAGTCCAAATGGGCCCACCAATTGCGTCCCATTCGATAAACTGACTTGGGTAGGTGCCCGAGTGGTTAAAGGGAACGGACTGTAAATCCGTCGCCTTACGGCTACGATGGTTCGAATCCATCCCTGCCCACCATTGGCAATATTTCATGGAAAATCCTTGACAAACGATTTTTTATGAAGTATCATATAGCGGCTGGCTTCCGAAAGCCTCGGACAGCCGGTGGTGTTCCCTGAAAACTGAACAATGCAGAATGAATCATTTGTTGATTCAAGCCAGATGTGCGGGCCGGGGAAACGGAGACGTTTACCCGGACCGGAAAAAGCAAG
>JAEEGN010000008.1 GCA_016280345.1 Selenomonadaceae bacterium
AGAACGTGTTTACACAAGGCAGAGATTTGAAAGACTTGCATCGCAAAGGGTGGACCAGAGAGAATGGCATGCTTACGCCTGAACATGACGCTGCGCATGTACATTGGGGTGGAGAATGGCGCATGCCGACGGTACAGGAACCGATAGATCTCTGTAAAAAGTGCGACTGGAGTTGGACGTCGGTGAATGGAGTGAATGGGTATAGCGTTCGTGGCAGGGGTGCTTACGCTTCAGCAAGTATCTTCCTCCCCTGCACCGGCCGCGGCTTGGGGACTTCGCTCGACGGTGCCGGTTTGTACGGCCCCTACTGGTCGTCCGTTCCGGGCTCGGACGACTACGGCGCGTGGTGGTTTGGCTTCGATTCGAACAACAACCACACGTACTACTACGGCCGCCGCTTCTACGGGCAGTCCGTCCGTCCCGTGCAAGGGTTCACCAAATAGCGAGCAACGCGAGCGCATTCAATTCTTCAATTCTTTAATTCTTTGCGGAAACAAATCAGCAAGGCGGCACCAATTGACACTACAACTTGACACAGTAGGAGCAACTACATGCAGACGATAGATGAAGCGAGAGAGCATTGCCGGTTTGTCGGCAAGGGCATCGAGAAGATGGTCGCGGACGGAGAAGACCTCACCGCGAAGTTTGAGGGCACGCAATTGATCTGGTTCAAGGTGGACAAGGACGGCGACGGCGTGAAGGTTATCGGAGGCGAAATCGGCGGCGACGATTCTGGCCTCGTCATCTCCGAAAGCGGCGTCACTAAGCGACATGGCGACGAGATCGTGGGCTATGCCTTCGACGCTGAAACCCGCGCCGCCCTTGTGGAGTTCTTCGACACTCTTTATTACGCATGAAACCGTCGAGACCTTTTTTGACGCGAAAAGAGAGAGGAAAACATAAGATGGCAACAAGCTCCCGGAAGGATCGCCGTGCGGACACCGGTACAATGGCAGGTATGGCTATTTCTGGTGCTTCGGTTGACGTTGTATCACGCTTTGGCACGGCTGTGAAGGAACACTTGGCCGCATACTCTGGAATTGACAACGACCTGGGGCGTGAATGGAATCGCGGGCTGAAGGAATTCTCGGAATATAAAATCTCCGCAGATCCGAACGTTGATCCAAAGCGGTATTACGCCGAATTGCGCGCGAAAGCCGGGTACGTTGCCGAGAGGATAGAGGTCTCGCGGACGAGAGCGGAGGAGGCCATATCCGGCAAGAGTCCGACGACTGTCAGGACGGATGACTTGCCCGGACATGTCAACGATCCGCTCTTTGACATAACCAGCGAGGTGGACGCCTCCGGCAATCCGGTTCCCGGAAGCAGCGCCCAGATGAAATTCAGGGGCAAGTCGCCCGCTGAATGCCTAGACATCCTTTCGGGCAAGGACTGCCGGAAGTATGTTGACAGCGACTGCAAGTTGATGGTGCCGAAGGATTTCTACGACGGCGTCAAGGAGGAGCTCGCGGAGCGAATCAAGAGCCTCAAAGGGCAGGTCGAGCACCTGAAGGCGACCGGGAATACTGAAGCCTTGGCCCGTCGTGAGGCCGAGCTTGCCAAGCTCGAGACGATTGACAGAAATCTCGTCAAGAGCAAGGTCACGACTGAAGAGGCCGTCGAGGGGTACCTTAATCCTGAGGTATCTACGGCAAAAGACATTGTACGCGTGGCCCACCGCGCAGGCGTGGAGCAGCTGAAGATGGGGGCCGCGATAGGCGGCGGCATGTCTCTTGCGAGGAACCTTGTTGACGTTTACCGTGGGAAGAAGACGATCGGCGAGGCGGTAAAATCGGTGGCCATTGATACTTCGGGGGCGGCGGCGGGCGCTTATGGCGTCGCCTTCACGGGCGCCGTCATCAAGGGGACTGCACAGAACTCGGCAAGTTCCTACGTCAGGACGCTTGCCAAGTCTAGCCTGCCTGCGTATATCGCGACGGCAACGTTTGAAATCGGCAAGACGATGGCGCAGTTCTTCAGCGGGAAGATTGACGGCGCCCAGTGTGTCGAGGAATTGGGCGTAAAGGGTTATTGCATGACGTCGAGCGCGATGTACGCGGCAATCGGGCAAGTGGCTATTCCGATACCCATTGTCGGCGCCATGGCCGGCAGCATGCTTGGCTATTTCATCGGAAGCGCTTCATACAGGGAGCTGAAGGACAGCCTTAAAATGGCGAAGCTGGCGCGCGAGGCGCGAATCCGCATCGAGCGGGAATGCGAGGAGGCGATTGCCCTCGTAAAAGAGTGTCGTGCGGAGCTGCAGGCGAACATCGACAAGTATTTGGAGAACAAGAAGGCCTTTTTTGAGGTGACGTTCAACTCGGTCAAGGAATGCCTTGAACTGGGCGACATTGATGGATATATCGCCGGGACGAACGAGATGATCAGGCATCTTGGCGGAACGCCGCAGTACAGCAGCAAGGCCGAGTTCGACGCCCTGATGGCGGATCCAACCAAACCATTTACTTTGTAAACAAAAACCAAAAGAGGAAACTGACATGATAAACAATGCGAATTCAGGCGGAAGTCTGGTCATCGGTTTTGATCAGGCCAAGAACATCTTGAAAGTCGCCTACCTTCTCACTGCGATCGACGGGGAGATTTGCGAGAAGGAAAAGGCGAAGTTCCGGACGTTGATGCGCGAGCTCTTTGCCAAACGCTATGCAGACGACGACGTGATGTCATATCTTGAGGATGTTACCGAGGGGGCGAGAACGCTGATCGCACTTAGGGATTTCTACTCCGAGGAAGAGGAAATCGTCAAGGCATTTGTCGCGAAGGCTGCTACGGCTACCGCGAACATAATGATCGACCCCTATGTGGTGCGTTGTGCTTTTGCGATATGGATTAGCATTTGCTGTGCGGACGGGGACTACTCAAAGATTGAACGGTCTGCGGTGAAACGACTACAGCACCTGGTCAATGCCTTTGGGGCAGGAAGCAGGCCGGAGATTAGCGCTTTTGCAGGCACAGGCATCTCCTTGCTCAGTTCGCTGTGTGCGATAAAGTCCTTGACGCGAATGACGGCGAATGGGAACAGCATCACGGACAAGTTCCTTGTAGAAGTTGAAAAGCGCGTGAAGAAGATTGGCGAAATCTACGCAAAGCTGGATGCCGCCAATGAAGGAGACATGAAGCAGAACTACAAGGACATGTATGATTTCGAGGTGGAGGAATTGAAGGAGTTCCTTGCAGCCAAGTGAAGGTAAAAGAAATCAAGGAGGAAAAATCATGGTGATCACATTTACAACAGGTTGCGTCATTGGCGTTTGCTCGGCTCTTGGTTTGTTTGGAGCCGGCAAGGGCGTAAAGGCGGCGATTGACAATTCAGAGGCAAACGACACGAACGAACGTGCGCAGAGCATACTCGACAAGGCGAAGACAACAGCCGAGAAGGCCCGTGATTCGCTTAAGCAATGGCTCACGAATCTCGGTAACAAGCGCATTTTTGCCCGCAAGCAGCCGATCGCGAAGTTCATCGAAACCTTTTCGAAGATCCGAAACTTCGACGTGAAGGCGCTGCCGTTGACTAAAGAGCCGCTTATCGAAAAGTTTGACGTCGCTGAAATCAAGGCTGACGAGATAAAGTTCATGAACATGCTGGCTGGCGCGGCAGGCGGCTTGGCGGCGGGGGGCGCAATGGCGTTTGGCGCCTTCGGCGCTGTCGGGACGTTTGCAGCGGCATCGACTGGTACGGCAATTGCGTCGCTGAGCGGTGCGGCTGCGACCAATGCCACTCTTGCGTGGCTCGGTGGAGGCGCACTTGCCGCCGGCGGCGGCGGAATGGCCGCTGGTGCAGCGGTTCTCGGAGGAATCGTGGCTGGACCGGCCTTGGCCATTTTCGGTTGTGTCGTTGGTGCAAAGGCGAGCGCCAAGCTTGACCAGGCGAAGAGCAATCTTGCCAAGGCTAGGCAAATCTCGGAGGAACTCGCCACGGCCACCACCGCACTTAATGGACTGACGGAGCAGGCAAAAATGTTCACCAGACTTACAAATGAAGTGTGTGAATTGTTCATCCCCCAGGTAGAGGGTCTTGTGTCTATCATTGACAGATGCGGGCCTAATTACAAGAAATACCCTAGAGATTGTCAGGATTTTGTTGTCGCCACTGTTTCTACATATCAGGTTCTTCGCGCCATTGTTGATGTCCGCATCATGAAGGACGACGGTTCTCTTGACGCAACGTCGAACAAGATTGCCATGTTGGCCCAGGATTTCCTGGCCAAGTCTTGACGGATGGTTGGCAGTAGAAGGGAAACGGCGATGAAGAGGAGGATGTCGTCGCTACGTAATACCGTCTAACCACAGTAAAGGAGCGAGGAATGCAGACGATAGATGAAGCGAGAGAGCATTGCCGGTTCGTCGGCAAGGGCATCGAGAGGATGGTCGCGGACGGCGAAGGCTTAAAGTGGATTTCACAATGAAACAAACAACCAAAAGGAGAAAATCAAAATGAGTTATTCAGAAGTTCCAAACAGAGCCAATCCAATGGCGATTCTATTTGTCGTTGACCAATCGGGGTCAATGAGCGATAAAATGCCGAAGACTGGCAATACGAAGGCTGATCAGGTCGCAACAGTCATCAACAAGATGTTCAGCGAACTGATAACAAAGGCAACGAAGCAAGATGGCGTGCGCCACTACTACGATGTGGGTGTCATCGGCTACGGGCATAGGGGTGTTTACAATGCACTTCAGGGGCCGTTTACTGGGCAGATACTCAACCCCATCGATCAAATTGCTGCAAACCCCCTCCGTGTTGAACAGCGGATGAATGAGGTCGTTACTGCGACAGGGGATATTGTTCAAGTGCCGGAAAGTTTCTCCGTTTGGTTTGATCCTGTGGCAAGTGGGGGTACGCCAATGTCCGGAGCAATGAAGCTTGCTGCTGAGACGATTGCTCCGTGGTGCGACGCACACCCTGACTCATTTCCTCCCGTGATCATTCACATTACAGATGGTGAATATGGCGACAGGGATCCTTCTGGCATTGCGGAAGGGATCAAGACCTTCACCACCAACGATGGTAATGTCCTTCTTTGCAACCTGCACATCTCATCCGAAAAAGCGGCTCCGATATCATTCCCGGATAACGAGGCCATGTTGCCAGACCAATTTGCCAAGACGCTTTTCAGGATGTCAAGCGTGATTCCTGAGTCCATGCACCAGACGGTGTCTGAGATTCTGGGTACGAGTGTAAGGCTTTCTTCCGATACGCGCTTCTTTACCTTTAATGGCAATGAGGTTGACATCGTGAAGTTCCTGCGTGTCGGCACACAAGGTACACAACCAGTTTTGATCACCTACGGCGGGGAACGCTGAAATGAATCTGCTCTGGCGCAAGACCACGACCAAGGTATTTGGAGACGCGCACTCCAAGAACGAGGATGTTTTTCTCCCGCATTGTACGCGGAGAGAGAGCATTAAACGATTTGTTATGTGTGATGGTGCTACGTCATCATACGCTTCTCGTGTTTGGGCGGAGGTTCTTGCGTCGGAGTTTGTTAAGGAAGGCGAGACGTCGGCGAAAGACAGGGTTTATGCAGCGGCTAAACAGTATGAGGTGAAGTATCCCGTGTCGTCTCTGGCGGGAATGAGCCATAGTGAGATTGAAGCATTCAAGCGTGGAAGTTCTGCTACTTTGCTTCTGCTGGAACAGACTTCTAGTGAGTCATCGTGCATTCATGTCAAGGCGGTAGGCGATACATGCGTATTCGTACTTGATGGCAAGGGACGTGTCACTAGAAGTTTTCCATTAGAAGCGGCTGAGCAGTTCTCTACGAGTGCGTACTTGGTGACTGTGACTTTTGAGGGCCTCAAGCAGTTGTTTGACGAGCAGACGAAAGATTACTACTGGAAAGAAACCGACATTGATCTGTCTGATCAGCCTGATTCGTTACTCCTTTGTGCCACAGATGCAGTTTCCCAGTGGATAATGGCGCGGCGAGATCGACCAGACGAGATACGAAGATTGCTTAAGGCCGTAACGCGACCTGGGAGGGATAAGTTTGCACGCTTCATAGAGCATGAAAGGAAGTTGGGCGCAATGCCAACTGACGATTCTACCGTTGCAATCCTGAGACAATGATATGCCGAATTTAAGTGACTACATGAAGACATTTCAGAATCCGCAATTTTTTCTTGCGGATCGTCAACTTGTCGGATGTTCATGCCCTAAGGATCAACAGGGGCAGCCAAAGGTACAAAGCGGCGGCTTCGCTCTTACATTTCGCCTTGAAAGTCCGAGTAAGAAATGGGCCGTCCGCTGTTTCCATCGAGAGGTTGCCGATAGAGCTAAGCGCTATACGGCGATTTCACGAAAGTTGCAAGAACCCCAGATGCAACAATCAGGTTATTTTGTCGATTTCGACTATCAACCGCAAGGCGTAACTGTCAATGGGCAAAAATATCCAATCGTCAAGATGTCATGGGCACAGGGCGCTACCTTGGGAGCGTTTCTTGAGTCCAATTACAATAACCCCGTGCGGCTCCAAAATCTTCAGGAATCATTAAAGAAACTATACAAGTTCCTATCGTCTCATCATATTGCTCATGGCGATATACAGCCTGGCAACGTGATGGTATCAAGCGACGGGAAGATGGTACAGTTGATTGACTACGATGGGATGTTTGTTCCAGGAATGGAGAGCCTTAAGGCAGCAGAAACAGGAGTCCCGAATTTTCAACATCCTGAGCGTCAGGGGAAAAGTCCTTGGAATGATAGACTTGATAGATTTCCGTTCATAATTTTGGACATTGCGCTGACGGTTCTTCAAAAGAATCCATCTTATTGGACGCAGACCAATTCATCCGACGAAAAAGTACTATTTGAAACGACAGACTACCAAGCCCCATACGCATCACCGATTTTTAATCAACTTAAGGCGGTCCCGGAATTCTCCGCTAAGATATCAATTCTCCAGCAAATATGTTATTCGGATTTTGATTCTATACCATCTGCAGATGAATATCTGCTGTTTAAACCTTCAGCAAAGACACCGCGGAAGGTTGCGGCACAGCCACAGACGATCACGATATCTTATCAGGGGAATTACACCGTTCTCGATGCGACGAAGGTAGGTACGATTGCCAATCATGTTGGTGATGTTGTTGAGATAGTGGGTAAGATTGTAGGGTGTAAGGACGGTCTAACACAGGGGCGTGGGCGTTATTTGAATCGGCCGTATATGTTTGTTAACTTTGTTCGGTGGAAGCCTCATACAGATTCTTTCAGACTTGTATTCTGGAGCAAGGTCCTCGACCAGTTTAGAAGAAATGGAATTACCTCTGTCTCTCGTTCGTTGGATGGGCAATACGTGTCTGTTACGGGAATGATTCGAGAATACCCAACACAGTATGGAATCAATTATCAGCTAGTACCAACTAATGCTAAACAGGTACAGATTATTAGTAGAGCCGAAGCAGACTTTCGACTCGGTAAGGTCAAGAAGACCTTGAACCAGCACTTTGATGGGACAGGGGCTGCACCAGCTGTACCTGCGGCTACCGGTTCAAATGTCGATAGATTAACCAGCGTACTAGGAGGAAAGGCGAGAGGACCGTCAGCGAAGGGAGCAATGGCACCTTTTAGACCGAATCCTGGGCCAACATACCCTAGAAAACCTGTGTTACGGCCTTTGCCACCGTCACCTCCAGCTCCGCGTTCTAACACTGGGAAATTACAGGGTCTACAAGCGACGTGGGATGGAAATGGAGGTACGAGCAATCCTCCAAATACTTCTACGCAGAAGCAAGGCCCTACTCCGATAAACACTCCATACACGCCACCGGTTAAATCGTGGAGCAACTCTAACAATAACTTCTTTATTGGAATTGCAGTTGTCATTGCTATTATAGTTGGTATTATCTATTACGCTAGCAGCTCTAAAAATATAGACCGATCGTCAAATCGCTCTTATAGGTCATATGACGGACCCAAGTCACGCCCGTATCAATCAAGTCAACCTTATAGTTTGCCACAAACAAAACATAAGTATGAGTACTACTCTAGTAGCTTTAAAACCCAAGATCGATCATCAAATCGCTCTTATAGGTCATATGACAGATCCAAGTCACGCTCGTATCAATCAAGTCAACCTTACAGTTCGCCACAAAAAAAATATAAGTATAGGTATTACAGATGAAGGTCTAAAAAACGAGCGGAAATGGTTAACACTATAGCAGTGACACAGTAAAGGAAAACGCAGATGCGGACGAAAGAAGAAGAGAGAGCATTGCCGTTTCGGCGGCGGCCTTGCGCAAGGTGATCTTGGCGGAGGCATTTGAACAATCTTAAACCAAATGAAAGGTCTAATGAAATGAAACTGAAATTCATACTTGTTGCGATTGTCGCGCTTGTTTCCATGGCGTCGTTGGCCGAACAGCCTGTGGAGGTCAATGACACGGCGCCCAGAGTGATACGGAAGTTCAAGCCGATAGCTGGATGTCCCACCATGAATACGGAGTATGACTCAATCAAGGAAGAATTGGGGAAAAGACCTTCAGATGGATTCTTCAAGACGCTTACTTATGTGCATCACTATACAATTCGCTACGTGGCGATTGGCGTCATCTGGTATGCCAAAGGAATTTCCTGGGTGGCGGACAAGGCGGAAGAAAGGGGACTCGAGGGACTTTCGTTGATCATCTCGTTCGTTGGTAATCTGTTCTTTCCGATTATCCTGTTCGCCGTATGGATATTCAAGTATCGCAGAAGAGAGCATCTTCCAATGAAGTTCAGATACATCGTGCTCCTTCCAATCCTGCTCTATCTTCTCGCCTTTTTCCTTTGCTTATTTGGAATGTCGGCCAAAGCCTGCATATTCGTCTTTGTCCTGCTGCCATTTGTCTGGTTCTTCAGAGGCTTCTTCTGGGGTGCTGCCTATGAGGCCACCAAGGGAGTAGGCAGTGGAAAGAGGTCGCCGCCCATACTTCATCAGATAAACCCCAAGAACCCGGAGGAGGATGGTGGGCCTGGTACTGGCTATTGGTACACGAGCAGCGGCGAAAAAGTCTGGAATGGCGATGACTGATCTCTGTCTGGAGACGGGCGAACGATGAACGAAGCGCAGAGAAGTACGCTGATCGATTAACACAGCTAAGGAGATCAACATGCAGACGATAGATGAAGCGCGAGAGCATTGCCGTTTCGTCGGCAAGGGCAGCGAGAGGATGGTCGCGGATGGAGAAGAGGATTGATTAGTCGAGCAGAAGCTCGACACTCCCGTTGCGGGCAAGTCGAGACGTTGAGAGGTGGAAACAGTTTAGACAT
This sequence comes from Selenomonadaceae bacterium, assembly GCA_016280345.1. Classification (GTDB taxonomy): domain Bacteria; phylum Bacillota; class Negativicutes; order Selenomonadales; family Selenomonadaceae; genus RGIG3544. The sequence goes on from JAEEGN010000008.1 coordinate 9,272, forward strand.
GAGAAAAGAAATGGGAACGATGAAAAAGTCAATTGAGATATTACTTGCGGTTGCCGTCGCCGGATTTTCTGCCTTGAATGTGTTTGCCCACAGCAATAGGTATGTACATGCCGACGACATGCAGAAAGTGTTTGACGGCTATCAGGATGGTGATTTGCGAGAGTTTTACGCAAAGTTCTCGTCTTGCATCGATACTGGTCCGAACAGCATCGAGAAAAGGATTCGTCAAAGACTTGCCGCGAAATTTCCGGGACAGGTGATAGAGTTGACGAAACACCGATATATCGCGCATTCCTGGTTCTATGGAGGAGACATACCGGATCTGACGAAGCTTGAACGCAAGTATCCTGGCTGCAAGGAGGTGATAGTAGATGTCTGGGGAAAGTTCTGCAATGAAAGCAATTCCTGGATTGAACGCGAGTTCGGATTGCCCCGTAAGTCAAAGATAGCAAGTGCGTATTGTGCGATGCTTTACTACACGCATCTTCTGGGCGACTGGGATCCACGGGACAACTCTGACTTCGACTACCTGATGCCGCCGAAAGAAATCGTAGTTCATCTAGTCCAGGCATGCCGCGACATGTTTGGAATGTCAAGTCACTCCGACTATTGCACTCGGTTTAAGAGTGAGCTTGAAAAGGCGCTGAAGTCGAAAGTCGCCAGGAAGGATCAAGGCGTCGCCGTCATGAAAGCGCTTTGGTCTCTTAAGGTCGGCACTGAATTACACAATACTTTCGCCGGAAAAAAGGGGTTTGACGAATCAAGGCACAGGTGGAATCCGGTTACAGAGCCAAAGGAGTAGAAATGAAAGTTGATAAAAAAATGAGTGAGGTAGTTGCAAAACCTGGTAGGGACGGCGTGCCGTCGCCGTCCGCAGCTGGCGCTGGCAGAAAAGGAATGAGGTGTTTCATGTTGGCCATTGTCTTTCTTGCGACAATACTTGGCTGTGCAAGCATAATGGACCGTTTGGACTGGTTGCCGAAGATTCCTGGTTTGACTCGCGATGATGGCATGACGAACATTGTGGCTAAGGCTGCCGAGCCGGCGAAGGCCAACGAAATCCTAACGAGCGTTGCCAACGCGGCTGAGATTTTCAGTATCCGCATGGGCGGCGGCGGCGATAGCCTGTTTCCGACAAATGCCTTTCAGATGAGAGACAACATGCCGCCTGTCGTGGCGAAAAGCATTGAGGGGTGTTTCAGCGATTCCGTTGTCCCGCTGGGCGGCTATGTCTGCCGATATGAGGTTGATCCCGCGCGCACAGATTTTATGTGCAGGGCGATTCCAGCCGATGGCTATACGGGGGCTGTGTTTGTCGTGCATAAGGACATGAAAATCGTTCACGTCAGCGACGTGACGTGCATCTCGCCAAGTTCCGCATCTCGAAAGAGGTCCGCTAAATTGAAAAGGCGTCATGGCATGACGAACATTGTGGCTAAGGCTGCCGAGCCAGCGAAGGCCAATGAACTCCTCACAAGCGTTGCCAACGCGGCTGAGATTTTCAGCATCCGCGTTGGCGGCGGCGGCGATAGTCTGTTCCCGACGGACGCCTTTCAGATGAGAGACAACATGCCGTCAGTCGTGGCGAAAAGCATTGAGGGGTGTTTCAGCGCTCCCGTTGTCCCGCTTGGCGGCTATGTCTGCCAATATGAGGTCGATTCCGCGCGGACGAATTTCATGTGCAGGGCGATTCCCGCAAATGGCTATACGGGGGCTGTGTTTGTCGTCCATAAGGACATGAAGATCGTTCACGTCGGCGACGTGACGTGCAGCTTGACAAATTCCGTGCATCAGAAATGAACCAAAATGAACCAATGAGGAGGACGAGACATGAAGAAGAACAGGAATAAACTTGTCGTGAGCGTGGCGGTTGCATTCTCGCTCTTGTTTGCTCGCGGCGAAGAGATGATCGATTATCTCCGGGCTGCCGTGAGGGATGACGGGCCATGCTACACTGGCAAGTGCGAGGATGTACGCGAACTCAAATATCCCGGACAGCGGTATGTGCACGACATAGTCATGACGATCGAGGGAACGGGAACTGCGGTTACCCCGAGATGCTGGGGGTGGTTCAAGACACGGAGTACGCTGTATCTGCGCCATGTCTCGCATATCTTGATGATAGAGGCGATTGAGTCAACGCCTGCTGATCTGGAAAAGGGCGTCATAAAGTCGAGGTATCGCGTTCAGCGGCTTGACGAGCAGCTTGAAGCTGCAACCAAAAAGCTTGACTTTGAGACATCTGGAGGCAATAGGCTGTTTGACAACGCTACGTTTGGGAAGTGTGTCAAGACTGTATGTGAAATATACGGTTCTGACAAAATCGAAAAGGACTGGAAATGGTGGCTGCTTCCTCAGGTGAAGCTTTTCAACAGGCTGCTGCTTTGGTCAGATGCGAAGATCGCTTCTGACGGAACTTTCGTCGCGGACAGCAAGTTTGTTGAAGAGAACATGCCTGGATATTCGGCGGTCGTTGGCCTGATGCATGACTTCATTGGCACCGAGCTTGTGTCAAAGTGGGAGTTCGGGAAGGGTTATACATCGATTAACTTTCTCAAGACAAGATTGACGAAGCTGGATCGGGACATGATCGCAAAGTTGATCTACCGTACAAATCCCATGTCCGTTAACGACGTGCTGCCTGCGGACAAGAAGTCCGGCGACCGCTGGACGATTGATTCGCGTGTAATTGGCGGCGCAGTGTTTGATCTCGGGCTTGACTTCGATCAGGTCGATGGTGCCATGCAGTGCTGTCACATTGGCGTGGAGTTGCTGGATGAGGATGATGCGGCAGATGAGTTCAGGCTGCTGTCGAAGCCCCAGATGCAGGCCAAGGCGCTGGCCGTTCGTCGGGACGACCGCAACCGGATAGACCTTGTGACGAGAAACGATAAGTATGGGGATGTGGCCGTGTCGTTTTCGCCATACGGCAAGATTCTTGTCTTTGACGAGCATGACAAGCAAGGAAGGCATATCTACTACTTGCGCGAATTGAAGATGGATGGAATCGTGAAATCGCGGATATCAAGGCGGGCAAACCTGCTGAAGGACGTCGAGTTCAGGGGGACAGATCTGAAGGTTCATCTCGTTTACACGCAGTCACGCGCAAGATAGCTTCATTGGAGAATCGAGAGATGCAGATGTTCGGTCAGGCCAAATGGGACATGTCGGGAGAGATGCTGCCTCCCGAAAACCCGCGTTTCCGCCTTAGGCGCACCGGCGAAGGACGAGTGGCCGTCAAGAACATCACGACCGACCGCTTCGTCGAGGTGGACTGCTATAGACTTGAGCCTAATGAGGAATGGGAGCTAGAGGACTATAACATTGTTTCGATTTATGGATGGAAAATAGACTCTGGGCAGGGGGCTGCCTGCGCAGGGGACGAACTTGAGTATCTGTACGGGCTGGATCCGAAGTCGCTTGTGCTTGTCCGGCATGATCCTGACAGACGCGGAGCGTCGGTGCAGGCCGAGGATGTGGTCAAGACGTTCAAGCGGTCGGATGGGAGCCTGGCCGGCATTTCTCATGTCTCATTCGCGATAGCGCCTTCCACGCTCGTCGGCGTGTACGGCGAAAGCGGAATTGGAAAGTCTGTGCTGATCAATTCGCTTGTCGCCCCAGATGGGGGGCGGCTGCAGTCTGGCCGGGTGCTTGTCGATGGCATGCAGAGTGCTGGAAACCCCGGCATCGCCTATTTGCCTCAGCGGCTGAATTTTCCTGATGTGCTCAAGGCGAAGGAGATCGTCAGGCAAGGACAGGTTCGATCCGGCTGTAGTTATGAACGCAAGAAGCGGATATTGGAGCTGTGCCATGTTAAGCTTGGCGGTCCCGGCGGGTGGGGAAATCTGCGGTTCAGGGCGTTGAGCGGAGGGCAGCAGCGCAGATTGGCGCTTGCGATGGCGCTGTTGGACGAGAGAGTGCGGCTGGTCGTTGCCGACGAGCCGACGACCGGTTTTGACATTGGCACGGAACGAGAGGTCATGCGTGGACTAAGGCGACTTGTCCGGCTGGAAAACATTACCGTTGTCGTCGTTACTCACTCGGTCTTCGCGCTTCCCATCTTCGACAAGGTCCTGGTGCTTAGCAAGTGCAAGTCTGGAGAAGAGTCTGGCGCAGGGCTTTGCTTTGATTCCAAGTGGCTGCCTGAGTTCTTCCCGGAAGAGCTCAGGCGGATACCGCAGGATGCTGACCGTCTGACCGCCCTGTATGAAGGTCGTGTATCGCAGAATCGGCCCGTGGCGAATAAATTCCAGTCGCCATTTTACCATCAGATGCAGAAGGATCGACCGGGAATGGTGAGAAAGCTGCATTCGTTTGGCCGTCAATTAATTTCGTGGACAGTCAATTGCGCTAAGATGGCCCTTCGGCAGAAGACCTTCGCTCGCTTTGTAGGCCTGTCGTTTGTATGCGTTCTAATGATCCAGCAGGGTACCTGTTGCAGTCGCTCCCGCAGCGTCGATATGTTTTTGTCGTTCATGGTGCTTTGCGCCCCCTGGCTCTGCGCGACATACACGGCAATGTTCGGTTCGGAGCTCCTGGGCTGGTTTTCGTGGGAAAAGCTGTCAGGAGGGAGTTCACGGGGTTTTTGCTTTGGCGTTCTTGGCGGACTCCTTCTGCCCTATATGTGCATTTCTCTTGTCTTCACCATGGGACTGTTTTTCCCTCCGAACATGGAGCGAATCGTGGGCGAGGCCTACGTTGCGCTGTCCCGCATGAATGCAGGGGCGTGCATCTCGCGTCACATTAAGGGCGCAGACAAGAGCGCATACGATGACAACACGATACGCAGATCGGATTGGAGGGAAAATCAGCGCGTATGGAAAGATCCACCGCAATTGGAGGTGGGATCGGCGGAACTTGGATGTGAACACTCTCAAGGCGAACACTATAGACGCGATTATAAATCCATAGGTCGAGACAAGGAAGGCGTTTCGTCGCGGATGGGAATGCCGTGGCGGCTGGTCGCCATTCAATGGGCTCTATTGACGTTGATCTGTCTGGTCGGGGGGACGATAGGGCTCGCGGCGATTGCCTGGTTCCGGGATGCGAAATCTGCCGTGCTTTTGATTGTCATATTGTTTATCGGCTTTATCATGCTGAGCAGGGTCTGTGTCGAACCCACAGAGTGCATGTATGCCTTGAAGTTTTCTCCCGGGCCAGGATTGGACGAGTCGGACGTGCGCTGGATTCCCTTGGTTTGCCTGTCGTACATTGGAATCGGCCGATATGCCTATAATGTGCTTGTCTATCCATTGGAGGTCGCATATCTGTGTGACTGGCTTCCGCTGCTGGGCTGGGCGGTGGTGTGCCTGGGCATTGCGCTTAGGCGACTTGCAAATCCGATTAAGAACTGGAAGGCCTTTGAGCGATGAAGCATGTTCACCTATATGTTGCGGCAATGGTCGCCATTGCGGTTTTGGCATGCTTCTGCGGCAGTTGCAGAAAGAACGGCACGGAAGAGCCACGCGCCACTGCAAATGATCCCAGTACGAATGTTTTCATTAAGCTTGAAAAAAGCAGAGTGTTCATCGCCGTTCCGCCGTTTGACCTGAAGGGGGGCAGCCCGGCTGGCGGAAGATATGAGGGGAGAGGAGTCTCGGACAATCGTTTCTCGCCCGAAGAGGCAGGGGTCGGCGTCCATGAAATCGTCTATACGTACATGGGCGTGTCGGCTTCCGACTGTATAGAGGTGTTTGGCGCGCGTCAACGTCGTGCTGCCGCATCTTGCGCGATCTGCAATGGAACAGGTCTTACGGATTGTGCGCCTCGTGTCATGTGCGAATACTGCACAGGTGGACGTGTTAGAATAGGGGCATGCATGGCCTGCGATGGCGTTGGGCGTGTAAGGACTGCTTGGAAGTTGTGGTTTGGAACGAGAGACTGTCCGAATTGCCAGGGAACAGGCTCGCGATATGCACAATGCAAGAAGTGCAAAGGGCGTGCATATGTGAAGTGTCCCGATTGCAAGGGGACTGGCAAGGCAGTTTGCAAGTGTGTAAGGTAAAAAGAAAAGGAGAACAAGATGAAGAGAGCCATAATGATGTTTGGCATGTTTGGCTTGTTTGCCAATGCGTGCGCAAATGGAGTAGTGAATTCGGGCGAATCTGCGGCGGCGGATGCCCATGCCGCAATGATCCTGATAAACCACGTCGGGTGGGAGGTCAGCCGAATCATGGCAATGTCGGATAGACCGTCGCTGGAGGCTGAGTATGAGATGATTTCGATTAACCATCTCAATCTAGGCGTTATAAAGGATGATGAAGTCGTCGATCAGATTCGCGAATTGTGCTCGTACATTACGAGTAAGCGAATCGCAATCGGCGAACAAGAGATGCTTCAGCGGGAGTATGACTACAATAGGGACAACGCGTTGTATGACGCGTTTCCGTCGCCCAGCGCCATTTTGGTCGCAGACTGGCGTGTCATAGCCTACAATCTGGTTCAGAGCACGGTGAGCGCCTACATGTCGTACAAGAAGGCCGTTGCCGCATTGAAGATACATCTTGAGCGTGACCAATGGAATCTTGAGAAAGACATGATGAGGGACCTGGACACCTTGTATCAGGAACTGTTGGAGAAGCAGCAGAGGCTGATTCAGCACTACAAGCTTGATGACTATTGGCGAGTCTCGCCTAAGCAGGCGCAAGAACTAGTTGCGCATGTAGAGAATGCCGACACCGATGATCGACGCGCAGACCTTTTCGCGTACCTGAACCATCCAGCGCAGCGGAAGGCCTTCCAGAAACTGCCGGTGTTCTGGTACTACCTTGGCGACGTTGCGGAAAGAGTGGGGCGGAAAGACATTGCGAGAGAAGCTTATGACAGGTATCAGAAAGAGTTTTGCCAGGTCTTGCGGTTCGATCGCACGGCTGCGTCGGTGGCGATGAACAAGGCAAATCTGCTCCTTGAGCAGTCCGCAGAAACGCCTCTTGTGCGAGAGCAGTTGGAGATCATCAAGAAGAACATGAGCAGAGACTGGACATTCATGTATTACTGCGCGAATGTCTATTATAAACTGAATGACTTGGAGAATGCCCGTCAAACACTTGATCAGGCGAACCTGACCCTTAGGCATGGGTTTGACGACGCGTTGAATAAGACGGTGGTTTTGTGTCAGAGTGGCTCCAATGAGCTGGCGGTGACGGAGCACAGCCTTCCGAATGCGATGCCGATGATCGCCTGCCAGGCGCTGAAGTTGAGGTTTGATGGAGAAACGGTGAACAAGGATAGTGTTCGCAAAATGCTTGGGGAGACTCAGCGGAAGTGGGGCAGAAACTGTTTTGGGATGCTGTCGTTCTATGGGCAGATTCCTTTCGCCGAGATTGAGGAGTATCTTAAGCCCTGCTTCAGAGGCATCTACTTGGAATATCAGCACGACGATTCGTTTTTCAACAATCCTGCGCCTTATCGCCTTGTTCTGGACCTGCCGCTCGACTGGTTTTTTGCAGGGCCGATTGAGGTGTCTGCAATTGTCAAGTTCGACGATGATTCCCGTGAGATGAAGATTGGCATTCATCCTCGATACGAGGGTGTTAATCCCAGGATAACCTCTGACAGAAGCGTTCAATATGTGCTCGATTGCCCGTCTGAGATCGTAAGACGGCGCTCCCCGAAGAGTGTTGAGCTGTTGCTTGAGCATAAACTTTATCCCGTCACCATCGTGTTTGATGCGGCTAAGCTGAAGGATGTTCGTACAACCGGCGACAACAACGTCAAGCTCCCTGTGATCGAGGGTCGCTACAAGAAGAAGGTTATTCACTTGTGATGTGCTGCACGAGGGATTAATGGGGACAAGTCCCTGAGGGAATCGCGGGTATGGATTCTTGTCACATGCGGAAGAAAAGTGGATTGTCCATCGTTGCTGCAAAGTAACAGCAAAGGAGAAACAGCAATGAAAAGGATGATGATCATGGCGGCGGCCGGCCTGATGGCTGCAATGACGTTTGCGGCGCAGTGCGCGGCGAAGACCGAAGACGGCGTTCAGTGCAAGCGACAAACAGATGTCGTGGTCAAGTTGCCGGGCATACAGAAGATTGACATGGAGAACCTGCTGGACGTTCCGGTCGGAAGCACGCTTCTGGACACGGGGATCAAGCGCGTGACGCAGGAGGAGGACGTCTTGCAGATAGAGGTCCCTCTTGAATGGAGCGATAAGGCGAAATGCCGCGCGCTGCGGGTGTCTCACATTCTCGTGGACAATCGGCGGCTGATCATCCTCGGCGGTCTTGGGAGCAACATGTATCCGACCATTGCGGAAGGGGCGTTTGCAATGACGAACGAGATTATTTCTGCCGTGTGGAAGGTGTCCGACGGCAAGGCGATGGCAGTTCCTCTTCGATTCGACAAGCAGAAAGGCTACTGTGAGATGATTTTCACATGGAAGCCCGACCCCGAGAAGAACGTCGAGCGGGAACTCATCGTTCGCGGCTTCGCCAACGCGAAACGCCAGATGGCGGTCTGCACGTGCCTCCATACGAAGGGCGATGGGCTGAGGGCAGGACTCGCTCTGCCTGATACGGCTGCAAAGCGTAAAAAGATTACGACTCCCACATGCCAAAAACAGAATCAGGAAAGGAAAAAGCAATGAAGAAACTTATGACGATGCTCGCCGCGTGCGCGGTGGCGTTTACGACGTTCGCGGCGCAGTGCGCGGCGAAGACCGAAGACGGCGTTCAGTGCAAGCGCCAGGCCGAGGAGAACGGCAAGTACTGCTGGCAGCACCTCAAGGGTGCCACCCAGTGCCAGGCGCTCACCAAGGACGGCGACAAGTGCAAGCGCAAGGCCCAGCCCGGAAAGAAGTACTGCTGGCAGCACGCCGACTACAAGCCCGAGGCGAAGAAGCCGTCGGCGAAGGGCGAGGTGAAGAAGCCTGTGACGAAGCCCGCCGCTAAGGCCCCAGCCAAGCAGGCCGAGAAGCCCGCCGCGAAGTGACCAGTAAAATTCTCCTGCACGGAGTCTGACGATTTTGCTATAATATCAGTCACACCACACTCGGTGTGACTATGCGCGATTGTGCGCATGGTTTAGGTAAAAAAACAAGGAGTAAAAAATGGCCACATTCGAAATCAAGAAGTCCGGTGACGGAGAGATGTTCAATCTCAAGGCCGGCAACGGCGAGGTTATAGGCACATCGGAAGTCTATAACAGTCGTGCCTCACTTGAAAATGGCATCGCAAGCGTCAAGAAGAATGCGCCGGAAGCGCCTGTCGAGAATCAGACTGTCGAGAATTTCGAGAAGAAGACCTGCCCGAAGTTCGAGGTGTACACCGACAAGGCTGGCAAGGCGCGCTTCAGGCTCAAGGCTCGCAACGGCGAGATCATTCTTGCCAGTCAGGGCTATGCCAGCAGCCAGAGCTGTCTCGCGGGTATTGAATCCGTGAAGAAGAACGCCCCCGAGGCAACTATTGCCGAAATCGCCTAACAGGCGAATCCATCATTCAGATCTTCGAGCGCGCCGCCGAGGAAAACGGCGGCGTAGTTTGTTGTACACACGGTGGGGGATTTGACATGGTCATAGCGATTTCTGTACCCACGGCACCCCACCAGTCACCCCACCAGTTACCCCACCAGTCGCGCCCCCAGTCGTGCCCCCAGTCGCGCCCCCAGTCGCGCCCCCAGTCGCGCCCCCAGTCGCGCCCCCAGTCGCGCCCCCAGTCACGCCCCCAGTCACGCCCCCAGTCACGACCCCAGTCACGACCCCAGTCATGACCCCAGTCGGGAAGCCGAGTGAAACGCTAATAGATGCGGTGCAGATGCGGCGGCTTGACCGCGTGCGGGAGGGGATGCTCGCGAAGGTGGCGTCGATGCTCCCAGCCCGGTATTTCATGACGGGCCATCGCTACAAGGGCAGGCCGTTCAGCTACTTCGCATTTCTGGAGAAGGCCGTACGCCCAACGAACATGGCACGGCAAACGCAGACGCACATCCTCCCTTATTCGGAATTGTGAAAAAGGCGTGTAAGATTTCCGGATGAGAAGCGAGTAGGAGGTAGAAAGGAACACCAGAATGCAGAATGAGATGTTTGACAGCCCGGATGAATGGGACGAGGAGGAACCGTACTACGACTGGGACGAT
>JAEEGN010000084.1 GCA_016280345.1 Selenomonadaceae bacterium
CGGCGGCCTCGCTGCTGGCGGGCTGCGGCGGTGGCGGCGGCGACAAGGGCAGCGGCGCGGCGAACAATCCGCCGAAGGCGGAGACACCGGCCAAACCCGCCCGGGCGGCGGTGGCCACGGCGCCCTCCGAAACATTCAAGTTCGGCGATAACGAGGCGAAGGTGTACGAGCTGACGGGCGTCGATCTCAAGGACAAGCTGCGGACCTGGTGCCTGGCGGCCATCGGCGACAGCGTCTATTTCCATATCGGCGTGAAGCCGCAGCACATGGCCAAAGTGACGGTGAAGAACGAGACGCTGTCGGACTTCACCGACCTCGGCGAAGCCGGTGACGTCAACGCGATGGCGACGAACGGCAAGGTCGTCGTCTGGAAGACGAAGGACAATAAGGCGGCCATCAACGACGGCAAGGAGACGAAAGTCGGCGGCAAGTGGCCGGGGGACCTCGCGGGCATAGCGGGCAGCGACGAGTTCTATGTGCTCCGGGGCGGACTGCTTAAGGTGATGAAGCTCGATAACGGCGAGTTCAGGGACGTCCGGGAGATTTCCCCCAATATTTGCGCCGGGGACCTCGCCGACACGCGCCTCTCCCTCGTCTATGGCGACAAGGACACCATCTACGCCCGCTGCGTCCTCAACAAGGCCGGAGAGACAAAGGGAACGCCGGTGCTGGTCGCTTTCGGGACCGACGGCAAGGAAATCCGCCGCTACGAGGGCCCGACCGGCGGGAAGCGCGACTTCTGCGTGACTGAGAACTACGTGGTGTACGCCGGCGCCGACGGCAACGTCCGCGTCTTCGACAAGAAATCCGGAAAGGCGCTGGGCGACGCTAAGGTGAACTTCGGCCCCTTCGCGCTCTGGGCGAAAGCGGGCAACGACGTCCTCGCCTACGACGACCGGGGCAAGAAACTCTTCCGGATCGATTTCTGACGCCGGCGCGGTGGGTTGGAGAAAAGGAGGCGGAGCGGGATGACCGGGCAGGGAACCGTCATGGTTTCGGTGCTGGCCTGCGACAAATGCGGCGCGCCGATGTACCCCGACATGAAGCGGGGCGGTTTTTGCTGTCTGTACTGCGGGAATTTCCGCTCCTTCGCGGCGACGGAGGAAGACTTTTTGCCGCCGGTCCGGTTCCGCCACAAGCCGGTGGAAATCGTGGAGGGCCTGCTGAAGCTCGGCCACGTCGCCATCGAGGAACGCGCGTTCGCGCCGCCGCCGGAGGAGGCGCGGCAGGACAGGCTCCGGCCCACGCTGGAGAAAATCCGGGAGCGGGACCCGGCGGCCCTGGAGGCCATCGGCGACGAAGCCAGCCTGACGATGAGCTGTCCCAAATGCGGCAAGCCGCTCACGTCGCGCCTCACCGACAACATCTTCACCTGCCCCCACTGCGGCCAGAAGTTCGGCAGCCGGGACGCCGTCGCCACGGGGCGCTTCGACACCCGCCTTGTCATCGGGAAGAACCGTCTCGGCGCTTACGGGACCTGCCTGCCCTTTCACCTGAGCCGCGAGAAAGCGGCCAAGCGGCTGGAAGCCCTGGCCCGCCGTTTCCCGGAGGACAGCGACGGCCTGAAGCATCCGGCCGAAGGCCTCGCCGCCGCCTATGTCCCGATCTCGCTGGCGGACCTTTGCTGGAAGATGAAGGTGCGCTGCGAGCGGGGCGTATTCGAGTATTACCAGGAATGCCTCGACTGGGCCTGGCCTTACTCGCTGGCCTACGACATCTATCTGCTGGACGAGATGGCCCCCTGGGACTACGGCGAGCTGTCGGTGCTGAAGCCCGCCTACCTCGAGGGGAACGTGCGGCTCCACGTCGGGGAAAATCTCGGATCGTGGAAAGCGCGCCTCCCGGATTGGATTCTCTGGCGCAAGACGCCGCAGCGCCTGCGCGCCGCCTTCGGCATCGAGCGCCCCGAAATCCTATGGGTTTCGCGCACCCTGCGGGAGCACAAGTACGCCCTGCTGCTGCTGCCGGTCTATTACCTCGAACGCCGGGACGGCGATCGGATCCTGCGGGCGATGGTGAACGGGCAGACCGGCTTGGCGGCGTCGCTGACCATCGACGGGCGGGGCGCCGAAACCCTGCGCACCGTCCTCCCCGATGGCTGGCCGCGCCTCTCGGCGGAGCGCACGATCCTCTCGCCGCCAATTCCCGTGCGCAGCGTCAAGTCGCCGTTCCTGCACCAACGCTTGCCCTTCGGCGACGCGTTGCAGGCCATGCCGGTTCGCTTCTGACGGAAAAAAGGGGGAGACACCGTGAAATCCGCGATGCTTTTGATCGCTTTCCTCGTCCTGGCCGTCGTGTTCGCCCCGTCGCTGCTGGCGGAAATTGCCGGGCCGCGGCTCGACGGCGCCTGGCAGCCCGACGACTACGGCACCCGCGTCGAGATCAAAGGCGACACGATGACGGTCCTCTGGCGCAGCGCTCCGGTACTGGAAACGAAATTCTCCGTCGCCGCCGAGGGCGAAAAGCGCGTGCTGCGTCTGGAAAAGACGGGGCTCCGCTACCGGGACGCCGACGAGGACTACGCCGCCGTCACCGCCTGCTGGGTGGAGGACGGCAAAATGCATCTCTGCCAGCGGTTCCCGATCACCGGCGATGACGAGGAAATCCTGGCGCCGACGACGGAAAGCCGCTACGGCGACGTCACCGTCATCACCGAAAAGATGCTGCCGCGTTTGCAGGGCGAGTGGCGGACGGCGGACGGGCGCCACGCCATACGGATTGCCGGCGCCACCCTCGAAAGCCGCTTCGGCGGGGACGATTGGGAGCGCCCGGTCAGGATTGCCGTCGTGCGTTACAACTGGAAACGCGACCAGGACAGATGCACCATCGTCCCCGAGGACCCGGCGCAGCATGAACTCGTGCCCTTCACGACCTTCGAGTACAAGAAAGGCCGGCTCCACACGCGGATCATCGTCCACGACGCCGACTCGCCCGAGTTCGTGTTCGAGAAAGCCGAATGAATCGGGAACGCCGCGCCCTCCCGACGAAGGGGAAGGCGGGCGGGAATCCGCTGTTATCCCGGACATAGGAGAAACGCTGATGAAAGCGGTTTTGTTCATCTTGTTATTCGCCGCCCTTTGCCTTGCCGGCAGGCCGGCCTTTGCCGCCCCGTCCCTGGACGGCGCCTGGCAGCCGAAATACTACGGGACGCGGGTGGAGATCGCGGGCGATGATATCGTCATCCTCTGGCGGGGCGCCCCGGTGCTGGAAACGAAGTTCACCGTTTCCGGGGACGGCGGGAAAATGGTGCTCCGCCTGGAGAAAACGGGGCTGCGGCTGTCCCATGCCCGGCGGGACTACGCGACCGTCACCGGCTGCTGGGTGGAGGACGCCAGGATGCACCTGGCCCTGCGGTACGACATCACCGGCGACGACGAGGAAATCCTGACGCCGACGGCGGAGAGCCGCTACGGCGACGTGACGATGGTCACGGAAAAGATGATGCCGTATCTGGAAGGGGTATGGCATACGGAAGACTATCGCGGCAACACCCTGGAAATCCGCGACGGCCGCCTCCGCTGGCGCGAGGACGGAGGGGAATGGAACGGCCCGGTGGAGATCGTCGTCGTCCGCGACAACGGGGCGGAGGACAAAGACCGGTACGCCATCTTTGAAAAGGACGGCTCGCCGGAAACCGTGGCCGATTTCCAATCCATCGAATACCGGGCGGGAACGCTCATCGCCCGCATTCCCGTCACGGGCGGCGCCGAGGGCTTGATGGACCTCGTATTCGAGAAAGAATGAGGGCGGCGGCTTTCCCGCTTCCTGCCGGAAAGCCCGCTGCCCGTGCGAATAAAATCCCCATAATCAAAGGAGAATGAGAAACGGCCATGAAGCAGAGGGACAGGACGCTCGACATCGCGAAGGGGATCGGCATGCTCCTCGTCGTGTCCTACCACACCATCTTTTGTTCCCCGGAAACCGAGAACCTGTTTGAGTACGTCTGCGGCGTCCTGGGTTTCTTCACCTTCGCCGCCGGCTACACCTACCGGCCGGGGCGCAGCTACAAGGAAAACGTCGTGAGCCGTCTGCGGGGCATGATGCGCCCCTACCTGGTGCTTTCCTTCGCGATGCTCACCTTTTCCTGCCTCTATTACTACTTCAAGCGGGGCGCGGATTGGCAGTGGTGCGCCGACCAGTACGTCTTCACCTATCTGCGGGGCGAGCTCACGGAAATGCTCTGGCCCGGCTACTTCCGCCCCTCCGATTTGCCGTATAAGCTCGTCAGCCCCGGCTGGTACGTCTGGATGCTCTTTTTCGCCAGCCTGCTGTTCTACGCCGTCGCGGACCGGGCGCTGGTCAGCCGCGGGCGGATCCTGGCGGCCGTCGCCGTGGGCGGGGCGGTTTCCTATGAGCTGTTGGAACACAACGTCGCGCTGCCCTGGGGAATGCAGTGCGCCCCCGTGTACGCCGCGATGATGCTGCTCGGCGCCTGGGCCGGGCAGAACCGGCTGCTGGACTTCGACGCCATGAGCGCCGGCAAGAAGCTCCTCCTGACGGCGCTGTCGCTCGCCGTCTTCGGAATATCCCTGCATTACGACCTCGTGGTGCGTACTTTCCTCGGTCAGTTCCGGGAGCTCCAGACCTACGCCAACGGCGTCGTCGCCTATCTGCTCCTGGGCCTGGCCGATTCCTTCCTGCTGCTGGGCTTCTCCCACGCCATCGACCGGCACGTCGCCCCGCTGGCCACCCGCCTGGCCTTCTTCGGCCGGGGGACCATCTTCACTCTCCTGAACCACGGCCTGTTCAGCCTGATCCTCTTCGACCGCTTTTCCGTCCCCTGCAAATTCGAGCTCTGGGTGCGCGATTACACCCCGCGCGAATTCTGGATCTCCGTCGCGGTCTTCGGGCTGACGGCGCTGAAATGCTATCTGATCCTCTGGCTCCGGGAATGGCTCCAGGCGAGAAGGGCGAAAAAACAACAGGCCCGGGCGCAGGCCGGCGCATCGTGACAAAGAGGGCCCGACGACTTGCCGAAAGACACGAAACCGGCATGCGGCGCAGGCGATAGTGGCAGAGACGCGTTTGGGAAGGCCCGGTAATGCAAACAGGAAGGAAAAATAGCAATGCCAAAGAAAAGCAGCGACGCCAACATCGGCTTTGAAAAACAAATTTGGGACGCCGCCTGCGTCCTTTGGGGCCACATCCCCGCCGCCGACTATCGGAAGGTCATCGTCGGCCTGATTTTCCTCCGCTATATCGGCAACGCCTTCGAGAAGCGATACAACGAGCTCGTGGCGGAGGGCGACGGCTTCGAGGACGACCCCGACGCCTACGAGGAAGAAGCCATCTTCTTCGTGCCGGAAAAGGCTCGCTGGTCGAAGATCGCCGCCTCGGCCCACACGCCGGAGATCGGCACGGTCATTGACGACGCCATGCGGGCCATCGAGGAAGACAACAAAAAACTCAAGAACGTGCTGCCCAAGAACTACGCCAGCCCCGACCTCGACAAGCGCGTCCTCGGCGACGTGGTGGACCTGTTCACCAACATGAACATGAGCGACACCGAGGGAAACAAAGACCTCTTGGGCAGAACCTATGAATACTGCATCGCGCAGTTTGCCGCCTACGAGGGCGTCAAGGGCGGCGAATTCTACACCCCGGCGAGCGTCGTCAAAACCATCGTCGCCGTGCTGCGCCCCTTCTCGAATTGCCGCGTGTATGACCCCTGCTGCGGCAGCGGCGGCATGTTCGTCCAGAGCGCGAAATTTATCCAGGCCCACAGCGGCAGGCGCGGCACGATTTCCGTCTACGGGCAGGAATCCAACGCCGACACATGGAAAATGGCGAAGATGAACCTCGCCATTCGCGGCATCGACGCCAACCTCGGCGCCTATCAGGCGGACACCTTCTTCAACGACCTCCACCCGTCACTCAAAGCGGACTTCATCATGGCGAATCCGCCCTTCAACCTCTCCGGCTGGGGGCAGGACAAGCTCAAGGAGGATAAGCGCTGGAAATACGGCGTACCGCCGGCGGGCAACGCCAACTATGCGTGGATTCAGCACATGATCCATCACTTGGCGCCGAACGGGAAAATCGGCCTCGTGCTGGCCAACGGCGCGCTGTCCAC
>JAEEGN010000085.1 GCA_016280345.1 Selenomonadaceae bacterium
CGCCGTATCCTCAGCGCCGCCCAACCCGATCTTGCCGCAAACCTTATCTATGATGCTCACTTCAATCCCTCCAGCCGTACAGATTCCCGTTCACAACGAATATCGGCTACATTATACCATTCCTGACGCGTCAATGCCAGTAAAACAGCGAAAAAACTCACGAAAATCGAAAAAAACTTCCCGCTGCCACCAGAGAATCAATACTGCCGGGGGCCAAAAATCGCCGTCCCCACCCGGACGAGGTTCGCGCCCTCTTCCACCGCAATCGGGTAATCATGCGTCATACCCATAGACAGCCATTTCATCTCCGACGAGAAAAGTGGCAGGAGCTTCAGCTTCCCGAACAGGTCATACATCTCCCGGAACAACGGCCGGCACGCCTCCACGTCCTCGTAATCCGGAGCGATGCACATGAGCCCGGAGAGATGGACGTGCTTCATCATATCCGCCTTCTGGACCAGAAAGGGCAGATCTTCCTTGAAAACGCCAAACTTGCTGTCCTCCCGGGCCAGATTCACCTGGATGAGGATATCCTGTACCTTGTGGATGCGGTCCGCCGCGTCGTCCACTGCAAGAAGCAGATGCTCGCTGTCAACGGAATGGATGAGATCGAACAGCTTCACCGCTTGTTTCACCTTGTTCGTCTGCAAGTGGCCAATCAGGTGCCAGCTTACATCCCGCCCGAGGGTTTCGTGTTTTTTTGCCGCCTCCTGCACCCGGTTCTCCCCGATGATAGTGACACCGGCGTCAATCGCGGCCCGCATGGCCTCGACATCGTGATTCTTCGTCACCGCCACCAGTTGCACGTACTCGTCCTTCCCGGCGCGTTCCCGCCGGCTCCGGCCGACCTCGATGGTTCTTTCCACTTCCCGCAGCTTTTCCTCAATCATGATTTCCATGCCTTTCCGCCGCTATGCCCCGCGGCACGGTGCGGATCTCCGGAAACAGCGAGGCGGGGCTCCGCAAGGCCCCGCCTCGTACCGCGTTTTCCGCTACTGTATGCTCTGGTTATGCAGTTCCTGGTACCGCTTTTTATCAAAAAACTTGTCGAGTGCTTTCAGCAGGGCATTCTTGTCCAAAGACTTCAGGAGATATCCGTCCGGTTTGAACTCCATGACCTTCATCACGCTTTCCCGGTCCCCACGGCCGGTGAGGAAAATAACCGGGATGGAGCCAACCTTCGACTCACTCCGTATCATTTCCAGGACCTGAGGACCGCTGGTGACCGGCATCTCGTAATCGAGCAGAATAAGATCCGGCGTGTTGTCGGCAATATACATCAGCGCCTGAACGCCGGAACTGACGATTGTCACCCGGTATTCCGGCGACAGCCAGCCCTTCACCATTTTCAGGAACGTGCCGTCGTCGTCCACCAGCAGGATATTCTTCTTGCGGGCGTTGTCGCTGTTAGCCTGCTCCAGACGGGCCAGCTCGTCAATCAGCTTCTTGAAATCAAAGGGTCGCTCAAAGCGCGCCGCCACCAGCGCGGAGGGAATCGTTTGCTCGACCGTCGAAAGCTCAGCGGGGTTGCCAATGAGAATCAGCAGCGTATCGCGCTCCATACAGAGATCCTTCAAATAGATGAGAACATCCTTGATCTCGTTCACGAAATCGCCAAGATAAAAGACGTACACAAGGGCGTCGTTCTGATGCGCGTTGAGTTCGTCCATCTTCGGCGCGGTGTGGATGATTTTGTACCCGGCGGCTGTCAGATTCTTGCTGATGGCGTCAACCATGAAGGTTGCGCCCTGGCTGATTAGCAGAATGTTCTTATCCATGGCGGAAACTCCTCGCTTGCGAATTCTTCTTCCCAACCCATGACTCGGCTCTTAAGGTAGATTTTACCACGAGAGCCGGACATACGCAACCGGCGCTTTCGTTGCCGGCTTGTTTTTTCTTCTTCACAAAGAAAATCACCGCGTTATCCGCCAACGGCAGAAACGCGCCTCCAACCCGTCCAGCAGCGCGAAGAGCAGAAGCCCGGCCACGCTCAGTACGACAATGCCGGAATACATCTCCAGATAGTTGACACGCAGCCAGGCGTCCATGATGAAATAGCCCATGCCGTACTCCGTTCCGAAGGTCTCAGTGAAGAACAGCACCGAGACGGCCGTCGCCATCGCCACCCGGATCGCGGTCAGTAACTTCGGCAGCGATGCCGGCCAAAGGATTTCCCGGACAATCGTGGGAAAGGAGGCCCCCAGGGAAAGAAGCGGATAAAATGTCTCCGCCGGCAGCATACGAACGGCATCCCGCACCGCGATCACAATCTGGAACACGATGATGAGAAAAATCAGCAAAATCTTGGAGAAATCCCCCACGCCGGAAAGCAAAAGGACGACCGGCAAAAAAGCGATTTTCGGCGCCGGGTAAGTCAAGTAGAGAAGCGGTGATACCCAGCGGTCAAAGCCGGGATAATATCCCATCATCATTCCCAGCGGCAATCCCGCCGCCATCGCCAGCAACAGGCCGGCGGCGACGCGCTCCAGACTATGCCAGAGATGGACCGAGACCGACGGGGCGAAAATGTCGTAAAGATTCTGCCCTACTCGGAGCGGCGACGGTACCAGCGGCATATTGAGCGCCATCGAAATCACCTGCCAGACAAGGACGAGCAAAAGGGCGCCGCCCAAAAGCGGCTTCAGCGCAGCCCGTCTCATGAGCATTCCTCCTCCGGCCGTAGCAACGCCCGAAGCTGTGCCGAAAGCACCGGGAACTCCGGCCGCTGATGGAGATCATCGGTGGCAAACAACGGATTTTCGAGCCGCGTCCGCACATGCCCCGGCAGGGCGGTCAACACCAGGATTTCCTTACCCAGACGGAGCGCCTCCTCCATGGAATGTGTTACCAGAATCGTCGTAACGGCATATCGACGCCAAAGCGACAGGAAGACCGTCTGGATTTCTTCCCGGGTGATCGCGTCCAGCGCTGAAAACGGCTCGTCGAGCAGGAGGATATCCGGGCGCAGGAAAATCGCCCGAGCCAGACTCACCCGCTGCCGCTGCCCACCGGAAAGCTCGCCGGGATACCGGCCCAAGAGCCCCTGCAGCCCCAGCCTTTCTACGACCTCGTCAAACGCTGCCCGGTCAAACTGTTCGCTGGGGAACTTTACCCGCCGCCCCAGCAGGATATTCTCTTCGGCAGTACGCCAGGGAAACAGCCCTCCATCCTGAGGGATAAAGCCGATCGTCTGCCGTTTTGGGTCCACGCCCTCGCCGCCGATCCTGACCTCGCCCCGATATCCGGGAAACAATCCCGCGAGAATACGAAGCAGCGTCGATTTCCCACAGCCAGAAGGGCCGATGACCGCGCAAACCCCACCGACCGGGACGCGAAACGATATATCCGAGAGCACGGGCCTGTCCCCCGCCGCTTCCCCATAGCCAGCGCAGAGACGCACTACCTCAATCACGGCAGACAATCCCCAAAGACGAGGTCTTGATAGGCATAGCTTTGAGAAACCAGCTTCTTCTCTTTCAGCCAGGCCATCGTCTCAACCACGTCCTTCTCTGACGGCAGGGCCGCCATATGGTAGGCAGGCAGTTTCAGCGCTTCCCGAGCCGCCTCCGGAAAGCCGGCCTTCTCTACCACCAGGCCGATATATTCCTCCCGCTTCGCCTGCTTCAGATAGGCCACCGCTCGGTTATAAGCCCGGTACAACGCCTTGAGCTCATCCTTCCGCTCCGTTGCCGTCGTCCGCGTGAAGACCATCACCCCCGGATTGATGCCCAACTCGTCGGAGCCGGTGAGGAAACGGCAGCCGTTATGGACGGCAACGCTGGCCATCGGCTCCGGCAACGTCGCCGCCGCCAGTTTTCCTTTCTGGAGCATTTCCAGCCGCGCCGGGATTTGCGGAATCGCGACCTTCTTCACGCTGTCCGGGGCCATCTGTGCCCATGAAAGGATCTGATCCGTCACATAGTCGATGATCGTGTTCCGGGAAATTGCCACCTCACGGCCCGCGAGGTCCTGTACCCGTTCCGCCGGTTCCTCTTTCCCCGCCACCAGCCGATAGCTGCCGTCCGTCCCCGACGTGATCGCCACGTCGAAACTGCCGGCCTTCGCAAAGGCCACGGCCAGGAGGTCAGATACCGCTCCGTCCAGATGGCCGCTCTGCAAAGCCGCGTCGCGTTCCATCGCGCTCTTGAAAGGCATGAGCCGCACCTTGACGCCCTCCGCCTCGAAGAACCCCTTCTCCCGGGCGATAATGAAGGGCACCGAATCCGTGTCCGGCATCAGCCCGACGATGAGCTCCTTCGCCGGCCTCTTCTCCCCTGACGGCGCTTTGTCCGATGGGTCGCAACCGGCGGCAAGGAGCGGCAGCAGCAAAATCGCCCATAAAAACAAGCCGAGCTTCCTCAAGCGTCCTCGCCTCCCTCAACTTCTGATGAACGGGATTCCATCGGCGACGGAACGGCGGCGCCCGTTCGCTCCGCCATATAGGCGTGCTCCTTCCGCATCGTCTCGCACAGATGGCGCAACGTCCAAAGCGTATTGAACGGCGTCACGACCGCCTTATAGCGAACCGAATCTATGCCCGCGTCCCGCATCGCGCCAAGCACCATATCGAGGCGCTTCCCCTTGATCTGGGAAAAAAGCATAACCTCGTACGGGAACTCGAAGGATTCGCTCTCCGAAACTTCGGACGGCGGGAATCCTTTCCCGTCCAGAAGATGCCCGACTCTCAGAGACCAACTGTCCGCCGCCAGCACCCGACTCGGTATTTGAAGCGACGCCAGCACCCGCCGGATGGACCGCAGCCGCTCTTCATCCCGGAATTGGTAAAAAAGGACCTGCTCCTTCTTCTTTCCCATAGAA
>JAEEGN010000086.1 GCA_016280345.1 Selenomonadaceae bacterium
AGCGGCCGGTGGTCGTGGGTGTAGTCGCTGTTCTTCATCACCAGCCGTCCCGTCCAGGTCATGGCCATGCCGTTGCGGGCCACGCGGGTCGGGAATACGCAGTCGAACATATCGATGCCCCGGGCGACGCCTTCCACCAGGCAGTCCGGCGTCCCCACCCCCATCAGGTAGCGGGGCTTGTCCGCCGGCAGCAGCGCCGTCGTCCGTTCCAACACTTCGTACATGAGCTCCGGCGGCTCGCCGACGCTGAGCCCGCCGACGGCGTAGCCCGGCAGGTCCATCCCGATGAGCGCCGCCGCGCTCTCGGCCCGGAGGTCGTGGTACATGCCGCCCTGCACGATGCCGAACAGCCCCTGGTCCTCCCGCGTCATCGCCGCCTGACAACGCTTCGCCCAGCGCAGCGTCCGGGCCAGGGAATCGGCGGCGTAAGTGTGATCCGCCGGGTAAGGCACGCACTCGTCGAAGGCCATCACGATATCCGATCCCAGTGCCGTCTGCACGGCGATGGAAATCTCCGGCGACAGGAACTTCTTCGAGCCGTCGATGTGGGAGCGGAACGTCACGCCTTCCTCGGTGATTTTCCTGAGCGGGCCCAGGCTGAACACCTGGAAGCCGCCGCTGTCGGTCAGGATGCCGCGGTCCCAGCGCATGAAAGCGTGCAGGCCGCCGGCCTCCCGGATGAGCTCCGGCCCCGGCCGCAGGAAAAGATGGTAGGTATTGCCGAGGATGATGCCGGCCCCCAGATCCTTCAGCTCGTCCGGCGATACCGCCTTGACCGAGGCCTGGGTCCCTACCGGCATGAAGATCGGCGTCGGGAAGCTCCCGTGCGGGGTATGCAGGACGCCGGCACGCGCGCCTGTCGCCTCGTCCCGCCGAATCAATTCATAGGTAATCGCTGGCAAGAAACGCCCCCCTGTCAATCTATACTGATTTATAATTATATACTACTTCGCTTGTCCGGCGCAAGAAGCAACCGCGATTTTCTGAAAAACGCGGTCAAAATACTTTCCTCCCGCTTTCCCCGGCCCGGTACCCGGGGGAAGCGGGCCCGCGGAGCCGGCGGCGTCTGGCCGGCCCTGATGCCCGGCCCGTTCACACGGGCCGCCTGCTTGTCCCGGCGCCTGTCGCGGATCAGGACCGTCGCCTGGTTCGATGGGGACGGTTCTCCGTTTTCGACTGTGGAGCGGGAGGAAAATCTTCCGCTTGCAGATTTTTTACAGATGGTTTCTCTATGATTCCCCCTAGGAAGGCCAATCAATTTCATTCGGAGAGGTGACGCGAGGGGTGCGGGTCTCGATATTGGCCAGCGGCAGCAAGGGCAACGCGGCGTTCATTGAGATGGACGGGCAGCGGTTCCTGGTGGACGCGGGCATTGGAGTGCGGCGGTTGAAGAAGAACCTGGAGTCTCTGGCGGCGCCGCTGGATTCGCTGGACGCGGTCCTCATCACCCATGAGCACAGCGATCATGTCCAGGGACTGGCGGCCCTGCTCCGGGCCTGCCCGCTGCCGGTCTATTCCCGGCCGGGAACGCTGCGGGCGCTCTCCCGTCGCGCCGGAATGCCGTCGGACTGTCTGCGCCCTCTCCATGACGGGCTGGAGTTCGGCGGGGTGCAGGTGACCGCCTTCGCGCTGTCCCACGATGCCGCCGATCCGGTTGGCTATACGATTCGCGGCAGCCGGCAGTGCACGGTGGCCACCGATCTCGGCTTCGTCACCGGGGCGGTGCAGTCGGCGCTGGAAGGCGCGGACGCGTTGGTATTGGAAGCAAACCACGACCCGGCGCTCCTCCGGCAGGGGAGCTATCCCTGGCCGTTGCAGCAGCGGATTCTGGGGAACCGCGGCCATCTGGCCAACAGCGAAGCCGCCTGGGCGCTGGCCCGGATGAGGAAGCGCCCGGCCAAGGTCTTCCTGGCGCATTTGAGCGCCGAGAACAACCGCCCGGAGCTGGCGGGCGACACCGTACGCGGCATCCTGCACGACCAGGGAATCCCGCTTTCGGACATGGAGATTGCCCTCGCCCGCCAGGACGAGATCGTCGGCCTGTAGGCCGGCATACCCGATACGCTATCGACGGACAGGAGGAAATGATCATGGAGTTCTTTCAGCGGCATTGGAAAAAGACGATGGGCACGTTTCTGGCCCTCTGCGTGACCGGGGCGGTGCTTTTCGCCGGCTGCACCGCCGGCACTGCCCGGGAGTCCGAGCCGGCCAATATCCCGGAGACGTCGCGCCCGGCGGCGGCGCCGAAGTTGTCTGACGCCCGCAATACGCCGGTGGTCCGGGTGGCGGAGGCCGTGGGCCCGGCTGTCGTCGGCATCACCAACAAGGCGGTGGCCCGCGACTGGTTTGACAATCTGATTCCGCAGGAGGGCTTCGGCTCCGGCGTCATCTTCCGCAACGACGGCTATGTCGTCACCAACAACCACGTCGTCGCCGGCGCCCGGGAAATCCTGGTGTCCCTGTCCGACGGCCGCACCCTGAAGGGGAAACTGGTGGGGGCGGACGAGATCACCGACATCGCGGTGGTGAAGATTGACGGCGAAAACCTGCCCACGGCGGCCTTCGGCAACTCCGATGACGTGGTGGTGGGCGAGCCCGCCATCGCCATCGGCAACCCGATGGGCCTCGAATTCCAGGGCAGCGTCACCGCCGGCGTCATCAGCGCCCTGAACCGCACGCTGGACATCGCCGACCGCCGTCTGAAGCTGATCCAGACCGACGCGGCCATCAGCCCGGGCAACTCCGGCGGCGCGCTGGTGAACGCCGACGGCCTCGTCATCGGCATCAACAGCATCAAGATCGCCGCCAACGGCGTCGAGGGCATGGGCTTCGCCATCCCCATCAACACCGTGCGCGAAATCGTGGACCAGCTCATGCAGAGCGGCCGGGTCATTCGCCCGTATCTCGGCGTCGGCGTCTTTGACAAGGAGACGGCGGCCCGGGCCGGCTACCAGCTCAACGTGGACGCCGGCGTCTACGTGCAGAACGTGACGCTGAACGGCCCCGCGGGCAAGGCGGGCCTCATGCGCGGCGACATCATTCTCGAAGTCGGCGGCGAGAAGACGAATACGGTGGGCGAGCTCCGGGCCGCCATCGCCAGCCACCACGTCGGCGATACCGTGTCCGTGAAGTACCAGCGGGGCAACGACACCATCACCGTGGACTGCGTGCTGGAAGCCATCCCTGAGAACTGACGATGCGGATCACCATTGTCGCCGCGGGGAAAATCAAGGAGACGTATCTGGCGGAGGGCATCGCCGAGTACCGGAAACGCCTGGCGCCCTTCGCCCGGCTCGATATCGTGGAGGTGCCGGAGGAACGCATGGCGAAAGAGCCCTCTGCCGCCGACAAGGAAAAGACGCTCGCCCGCGAGGGGGAGCGTCTTTTGGCGCGGGTACCGAAGGGGAGCTATCGGTTCGTGCTCGACGTCCGGGGGGAGAGCCGCTCCTCGGAGGAACTGGCGGCCCGGCTGGAGGCGCTGGCGGGGGCGGGCGTGAGCGACCTCGCCTTCGTGATCGGCGGCCCCTTCGGCCTGTCGGACGACGTGCGGGCGGCGGCCGACGAGCGGATTTCTTTCTCCCGCCTGACGTTCACCCATCAGATGGTGCGCCTGCTCCTGGTGGAGCAGCTTTACCGCGCCTTCAAGATCAACCGGAAGGAAAAGTACCACTGGTAATCCCGGCCCGGCGCCGGCCGCATCCCGTACAGGAACGGCCGGCGCCTGTTTTCGTCGGGCCGTGAAAAAATGAATCCGTTTGCGGCCCCGTTCTTGTGAAAACGGATAGGACAGGAACGCAGGGCCGGGGAATTTCGTTTTCAACGATGCGCCACCGCTTGTTTCCGGCAAGACTTTGGTGTAAAATAGAAAACACGTGAAAAACAGGAAGCGGCGGGAAAGATGCCGGGAAGGGCGGTTGGATATGCGGAAAAAGACGAAGATCATTTGCACGCAGGGGCCGGCGACGGCACGGGAAGGCGTGCTGGAAAAGCTCGTCGCGGGCGGCATGGACTGCGCCCGGTTCAACTTCTCCCACGGGACCCACGCCGAGCACGCCGGGCGCATCAGGGCGGTGCGTGAGGCGGCGGCGAAGGCCGGGCGGCACGTGGCCCTGCTCCTCGATACCAAGGGGCCGGAAATGCGGCTGGGCGAATTCGCCGGGGGCAAGGTGCAGCTCGAGAAGGGACAGACCTTTACCCTGACGTATGACGACGCCCCGGGAGACGCCACCCGTGTCGCCGTGAACCACAAGGCGCTCTGGCAGGAAGTCGGCCCCGGGGATACGCTGCTGCTCTCCGACGGGCTGGTGGCGCTGAAGGTCACGGGCATCGAGGGACGCGACATCGTTACCGAGGTGCAGAACAGCGGCCCCATGAGCACCCGGAAGCGGGTGGCGGCGCCGGGCATCGCCCTGAGCCTGCCGCCCATCTCGGAGCAGGACGAGAAGGATATCCTGTTCGGCCTTGAGAACGACATGGATTTCGTGGCGGCTTCCTTCATCCAGCGGGCCGAGGACGTGCAGGCCATCCGCAGGCTCATCGCCGACCACGGCGGCCACATGGAGATCATTCCGAAGATCGAGAACCTCGAGGGCGTGAAGAACATCGACGCCATCCTCGAAGCGGCGGACGGCATCATGGTGGCCCGGGGCGATCTCGGCGTCGAGATCCCGGCGGAAGAGGTGCCGCTGGTACAGAAGGAAATCATCGCCAGATGCAACGCCGCCGGCAAACCCGTCATCGTGGCCACCCAGATGCTGGAGTCCATGACGCAGAATCCGCGGCCCACGCGGGCTGAGGCCTCGGACGTGGCCAACGCCATCCTCGACGGCACCGACGCCATCATGCTCTCGGGGGAGACGGCCAGCGGGGAATATCCGGTGGAGGCGGTGGAGACGATGGCCCGCATCGCCTGCCGCATCGAGAGCTCGCTGCGCGGCCGGGCGCTCCGGCACGGGGAAGAACATTGCTGCCCCACCACGACGGAGGCCGTCGCCCACGCCACGGCGCAGCTGGCGCAGGAGCTGGACGCCGCGGCCATCATCACGCCCACCGAAAGCGGCTACACGGCGCAGATGATCTCGAAATACCGGCCCCGGGCGGCCATTTTTGCCCTGACCGCCGACGCCCGGGTGGCCCGTCAGCTGGCGCTCCGCTGGGGCGTGGAGGCGGCGGTCGCGGCGCGCCATTGGGACAGCGTCGAGGAGATGACCGCCCTGGCGACGGCGGCGGCGCGGGAAAAGGGCATCGTCGGGGAAGGCGACCTCACGATCATCACCTCGGGCATCAAATCCGTGACCGGCAACACGAACGCCATTCGCGTCTACCGGATTGAGTAGCGCCGGCCGCGGGAGAAACGGAAACGAAGCTCACCTTCACCCTTTCGGGCCTGATTCGCTGAGTTTTCATGGCAAATACAACAGCAAAGGAGAATGACGATGGAGAACGAAAAGAAAGGTGTTCCGCAGAGCATGAACAGGAAGGCGCAGCTCTTCCAGGACCTGGTGGATAAGATGCCGCAGGACGACGTGTTCCTCGTGGAGGCGATGGAGGACGATTTCCATACGGCGCTCTTCCGCTCGCAGCTCGAAATCCGGGACGGCCTGTTCCGGCCGATGGTGGTCATCATCGACGACAGCATCTACACGATGGTTCGCGTCTGGGCTGCGGGCAAGGCCATGAACGACGCCAACCGGGCGGTGCTGAAGGAGTATCTGAACCAGATGAACCGCCATTACAAGGTGTTCAAGTACTACGACAACGAGGACGGGGATATCGTCGTGGATGCCTGCCTGGCCGCCGACGAGCAGCATTTCGACCCCGAGATGGTGGCGACGGTCATCGACGTCATCATGCAGCACCTGCAGGAGACCTCAGGCGATCTGGAAGCGGCCATCCGCGGCGAGGCGCCTGCCGCCCGCTGAAGCCCGGAGCCTTGCCAAAGGGTGCCCCGGTGTGATACAATAACGTGATAAGCGGAAGAACAGGTAGCGACAGAGGGAGGCTCGGAGGTTGCTTACAGTCTTGATGGTAGTGGATGCCGTGGTTGCGATCGCTCTCATCGCCGCGGTGCTGGGCCAGGAGGCCAAGTCTGGCGGTATGGGCGGGCTGGACGGCGGCGCGGACGCTGTCTTCAGCGGCAAGGCGAGAGGCATGGACGCGCTGCTGGCGCGGGTCACGGTGGTATTGGCGGTAATATTTGCGGCGGTCACCCTAATCATCGCCAGGATGACGATGTGAGGCCGCCGCGGGCGCGAAGCGTTTCCGGTCCCGGCGGCCGGGAACGCTTTTCTTCATGTTTGACGGATGGTTCGGCACGGCGCGAAAGGAGGCGGCGCGTATGATCATGGCGGGCGCGGAGCCCTTCCTCCTGCCCGGAGGGACGCGGGGCGTTCTTCTCTTGCACGGCTTCACCGGCTCGCCGTCGGAAATGCGGCTCTACGGCGAATTCCTGCAAAAGCGGGGTTATACGGTGCTGGCGCCGCGGCTGGCGGGGCACGGCACCTCGCTGAAGGACATGGAACGCTTCACGGCCGACGACTGGCTGCGTTCGGCGCTGGACGGCTACGAACTGCTCCGCGGGACCGTGAGCGAGATCAGCGTCGCCGGCCTCTCCATGGGCGGCCTTCTGGCCCTCTGGCTGGCGTCGGTGAAGCCGTTGGCGAAGGTCGTATCGCTGTCGGCGCCCATCTTCATCCGGGAGGCGCGGAACCTCGACCTTCTGCCGCCGCGGGAGGAGGCCCGGGGGAAGTTCCTGCCGAAAGTGCCGAAAACGATGCCGGTGCCGCCGGCGTACCGCGTTTCCTACCGGGCGACGCCGCTTCTCGCCATTCATGAGCTCCTCGACGTCATCGAGCGCGGCAAGGCGGCGCTGCCCGCGGTGCGCGCCGCTCTCTGCGTGGTCCAGAGCCAGCGCGACCACACGGTGGAGCCGGAGAGCGCCCGCTACATCATCGAGCACGCCGGATCGGCCGACAAGCGCCTCGTATGGCTCAGGCATTCGGGCCATCGGGTGACCATCGACAGCGAGCGCGAAATCGTCTTCCGCAAGACGGCGGAGTTCCTGGACGGCGGGCTGGCGACGGAAGAATAAGGACGGGGGAAAGAGAGCGACGATGAACAACCGATTCCGGAGACTGGGCGATGATTACTGTTTTGCCTGCGGGCAGGCGAATCCGAAGGGACTGCGCCTGACTTTTCAGCGGGAGGGCGAACGGCTGGTGACGCGGACGACGCTGTCCCGGGAGTACCAGGGCTATCCCGGCGCCGCCCACGGCGGCATCGTGACGACGCTGCTCGACGAGGTCATGGCGAACTTCATGGCGGAGCGGGGCGAGAAGGCGGTGACGGCCCGTATCGAGGTGCGCTACCGCCAGACCACGCCCATCGGCGAACCGCTGACCGCCGCCGGCTGGCTGGAGAAGCGCCGGGGGAAGTTCGTGACGATGCGGGCCGAGATACGACTGGCCGACGGCACCGTCACCGCCGAAGGCACGGCGACGATGGCGGTGGTGGAGGAATTGGAAGCGACCGGAAAGGAGGAATGATTCTTCATGGAGAAGATGGATATAAAGGACAGGATCCTTGCCTATATGCGGGACAAGGCGCAGCGGCCCCTGCCGGCGGAGTCTCTGGCGGCGGAACTTCATCTGAAGGGGGCGCGGCTGAAATCCTTCTG
Source organism: Selenomonadaceae bacterium (assembly GCA_016280345.1). Lineage (GTDB taxonomy): Bacteria > Bacillota > Negativicutes > Selenomonadales > Selenomonadaceae > RGIG3544. The sequence continues at coordinate 7,676 of JAEEGN010000086.1, forward strand.
GCCGGCGCTGGAGGCGCTGGAGAAAACCGCCGCCGTCATCAGGAACCGCAGCGGCCTCTACGGCCTGCCGGAGCATATGAACCTCATCGTCGGCAAGCTCAGCATGTCGGGCAAGGGTTACGGCTTCATCGTTCCCGACAACAAGGGGAGCGAGGAGAGCGACGTCTTCGTGCCGGGGGCGATGCTGGCCAGCGCCATGCACAACGACCGGGTGGTGGCGCGGGTTACGCCGTCCGCCGCGCCGGGCCGCGCCCGGGAAGGTGAGATCATCCGCGTGGTGGAACGCGCCAACACGAAAGTGGTGGGCACCTTCGCCGCCACGGATTCCTTCGCCTTCGTGACGCCGGACGACCAGAAGCTGGGGCAGGATATCTTCATCCCGAAGAAAGCCTTCGGCAAGGCGAAGAACGGCATGAAGGTGGTGGCGGAAATCACCCGCTGGCCGGAGGGCCGTCACAGCGCCGAGGGCAGGATTGCCGAGGTTCTCGGCCGCGTCGGCGATCCCGGCGTCGACGTGCTGTCGGTGATGCGCCAGTACGACCTGCCGCCGGACTTCCCCGACGAGGTGCAGGCGGCGGCCCGGGCCGTTCCCCAGACGGTGCAGCGGTCGGAGTATGCCGGGCGGCGGGACCGCCGGGACTTCCCGATGGTGACGATTGACGGCGACGACTCGAAGGACTTCGACGACGCCGTGTACGCCGAGCCCCGCCCCGACGGCGGCTGGTTCCTCGGCGTCTATATCGCCGACGTGAGCTGGTACGTGCGGGAAGGCAAGCCCCTGGACATCGAGGCGCGGGAGCGGGGCACCAGCGTCTATCTCGTGGACCGGGTCATCCCGATGCTGCCCTTTGAACTGTCCAACGGCATCTGCAGCCTGAACCAGGGGCAGGACCGGCTGGCCATGGCCTGCGAGATGGTACTCTCGCCCATGGGGGCGGTACAGAGCTACGAGATCGTACCGGCGGTGATCCGGGTGGCCCGCCGGCTGACCTACAACGCCGTCAATCAGGTGCTGGTGGACAAGGACCCGGCGCGGACGGAGGAACTCCGGGATTTCCTGCCGCTTCTGGAAACGCTGGCGGCGCTCCGGCTGGCGCGGAAGAAACTGCGCCGCCGCCGGGGCTCGATCGACTTCGACCTGCCGGAGATCAAGGTAAAGCTCGACGACGCCGGGCATCCGGTGGAGCTCATCAAACGCACCGGGTCGCTGGCCGAGTCCGTCATCGAGGAGTGCATGCTGGCGGCCAACGAGACCGTGGCCGAGCACATGGAGAAGAAGGAGCTGCCCTTCGTGTATCGCGTCCACGAGCAGCCGCCGGCGGAGAAAATCGAGCGCCTGAACAATCTGCTGGCGGCCTTCGGGCTCTACGTCCGCCCCAACAGCGCCGGGGCCGTCCGCCCCAAGGACGTGCAGCAGGTACTGGACCGGGTGGCGGGGCGGCCGGAGGAGCGCATCGTGAGCACCGTATCGCTGCGTTCGATGCAGCAGGCCCGCTACGCCTGTGACAGCCTCGGCCATTTCGGGCTGGCGGCCCGCTACTATACGCACTTCACTTCGCCCATTCGCCGTTATCCGGACCTCATCGTCCACCGGCTGCTGCGGGAGACCTTCGCTACCGGGACGATTCCCGCCAGGCGGCAGGAGAAGCTCCGGGCCATGCTGCCGGACGTCGCCGCCCACGCTTCGGTGCGGGAGCGCGTCGCCGTGGAAGCGGAGCGCGAGACGACGGAGATGAAGGAAATCGAGTACATGACGCGGTTCGTGGGCGAGACCTTTCCCGGCGTCATCAGCGGCGTTACCGCCTTCGGCCTGTTCGTGGAGCTGGAGAACGGCGTCGAGGGACTGGTCCACGTCTCGCGCATGGTGAACGACTATTACGATTACGCCGAGGAGCAGTACGCCCTGATCGGCCAGCGCACGCGGCAGGCCTATCGCCTCGGCGACGAGGTGGAAGTGGTGCTGGTCCGGGCCAGCGTCGAGGAGCGCAACATCGATTTCATCCTCAAAGACAACGGCGTCTATGAGCCCGGCGGCGAGCCGGCGAAAGGCCGCGGCGCCCGCGCTGGGAAGAAGAAGGCGGCCGGCGCGTCGAAGGCGGAACCGGCCGCCGCCCCGAAAAAGGGGAAAGCAGGGAAAACGGCGAAAAAAGGCGGGACGACAAGGGCCGCCAGCGCGTCGGCGAAAGCCGCGAAGGCGAAAAAAACGCCGGCGAAGACCGCCGGCCGGAAAAAGAAATGACGGGCCGGGGCTGCCGGCTCCGGCGGGAAAGGAGGCGCCGCGTTGGGCAAGAAGAACGAGGCGGTTAAAACGGTCTGCGAGAACCGCAAGGCGCGCCATGATTACTTCATCCACGAGACGTACGAGGCGGGCATCGAACTCTTCGGCACCGAGGTGAAGTCGCTGCGGGCGGGCCGGGCGAACCTCAAGGACAGTTACGGGGAAATCAAGAACGGCCAGCTCTACCTGCAGAATATGCACATCAGCCCCTACGAGCAGGGGAACATCTTCAACCGCGACCCGCTGCGGCCCAAGAAACTCCTGATGCACAAGGCGGAGATCATGAAGCTCTTTGGCCGGACGCGGGAAAAGGGCTTCACCCTGGTGCCGCTGAAAATCTATTTCAAGCGGGGTCGGGCCAAGGCCGAGCTGGCGCTGGCCAGCGGCAAGCACACCTACGACAAGCGCCGCGACCTTGCCGACAAGGCGGCGAAGCGGGAAATCGACCGGGCCATGAAGGACCGGCAGAGAACTTGACGCGACAAAAATCCGGGGAGGTTTTTCCAGTGCACAGGGCCCTTTCGTCAGACAGGGGCGTTTCCCAATGGTTGCTTTTCCCGCTTCTCCTGCTGGTTTTCCTGTGGCCCGGCGTCTCCCGGGCCGCGGGGTTAATGCCGTCGGGCATGGTGCCGCTGGAGATGGTGCCGTCGGAGCGGGCGTATCTTTGCGCCTGGGTATCGCTGGCGAGCTACGACGACCGGATCGGCGAACTGGCGCGGCAGGAACTGGCGGCGGAGGGCTTCGTCATGGAGCCGCTGGACGAGACGTCGGGCAGGAGCCGCTGCTACCTCATGCGGGAGGATCGCCCGGGCTATTCACCGCGCTGGCTGCTCTCCATCCGGGGCACCGAGGACAAAGAGGACGTCCGGACGGACATCGCGTTCCGCAAGGTCCCTTTCGCGGGGGAGACGCCGGACCAGTTTTCCGCCAATGCCGCCCGCTCCCGCATGACGTCGAAGGAACCGCTCGTTCATCAGGGCTTCAACGCCTTCTGCCAGCGGGCCTTTTTCACGGCGGAAGACGGCAGCCGCCCGCTGGGGGAGCAACTGGCGGACATGCTGAAAGCGGACCCCGGGGCGCGGCTCTGCCTGACCGGGCACAGCCTTGGCGGCGCGGTAGCGGTGCTTTTGGCGGCCCGGCTCATGGCGATGGGCGTGCCGGCGGAGCAGCTGGCGGTGGTGACTTTCGGCTCGCCGGCGGTAGGCAACGCCGCCTTTGCCGAAACGTACAGGGCGATGCCGCTGGAGCGGATCGTCATGGCCGGCGATCCCATGCGGGGCGTGCTGCAGCTCCTGAACGCCGGCTATATCCAGTTCGGCGAGGAAATCATCTACCACCAGTCCCGGGGCCATGACCGTTTTGCTCACGAAATGACGGCCTATCTGGACGCGGCCCTGCGCCTTTACTACGACGACGGCGGGGACCTGCCGACGGAAGACGAGGACGAGGAAGCGCCGCAGGTCTATCTGGCCGCGGAATACGCCTTCCCGGAGGTACTGGCGGAGGACGCCTTTTATTGCCAGCTGGCCACCACCGACTTCATGCGGCGGCAGGTGCCGGGCCTCTATGTCGGCGAGGGGGGCGGCACGGTGGAAGAAATCATCCGGCGGGCGCAGGCGGCGGGCTGTTCCCATATCCTCCGGCAGCGTTACGAGGCCGTCCGCGATCGCAACGCCCGGAGCCGTCTCGTCATCACCCTGACCGAGGGCGTCCTTGACAGCGACGGCAATCTCCTGAACGGTCAGCAGCTTCTCACCAGCACCGGCGCCATGACGCCGCTCCTCGCCACCCTCTACGACGCCGCCAAAGGCCGCGACAACCGTCTGAAAGCGCTGGGGCCGGAGTGAACCGGCAGCCATCAGACC
>JAEEGN010000087.1 GCA_016280345.1 Selenomonadaceae bacterium
CCACCGTCAACGGCTGACGGCCCCGGTTCTTATTGATGTATTCAGAGAAATACCGCCGGTTGGCAAGCCCGGTAAGCTCGTCCGTGTTCGCGGCATGCAGGAGCTCCGCCTCATAGCGACGCAGTTTCGTCACATCGCGCCCGATGCCGACTGTGCCAATGGCAGTACCGGTCTTGTCCCGAAGCGGCGTCTTGAACGTCTGGATTGTCAGAACCCCTTCGGGACTGCTGACCTCCTCCTCCGCCACGCAGGTCACACCCTTCTGTATGACCTCCTCCTCTGCCCGCAGGCTCGCCGCCTCACTCGTCTCGTACTGGTCCGGCGGCAGGCTCCAGACATAGCCGTGGTGCTTGCCGTGAATCTCTTCCTTCGTCTTGCCAACGTGACGACAGAAAGCCTCGTTGACGTTGTAATAGGCGCCCTCCGTGTCCTTGAACCAAATCAGGTCCTGCTCCGTCCCCATCACCGTCTCCAGGCAAAGATTGGCGAACCAGGCGTCCCTGTCCGCCTTGATGCGGGAAATGAGCCGGCGGAAGAAGAAGGAAGCCAGATGTTCCGTCACCGAGAAGGGCCAGATGGTGTCCAAAGCAGCCAGGGCCTCCCCACTAAGGGCCGACGGCTTATCGGTGCAGAGAATCAGGAGCACGCCGGTCGCCGTCCGCTGGCGAAGCGACGACGGATCGAAAGCGTGCTCGTCCGAGAAGATGATTGCCGTGGTGTCTGCCGAAATCATCGGCGGCGGCTCGTCCAATATCTCAAATGTATGCGTGAAATGCTCCAGGGGCGCGGTTCCCTGAAGGGCCTCAATCCAATCCGGGGAAAGGCCCGCCAGAATAAATCGGGATGTCGCCTGATACATAAGACTTCCTCCTGCTGTTTCCAGAATCCGAATATATCTGTTTATATATTATAGTGATTTTGGCGTCATTCGTCCAGTCCTTTCTCAATGGGCCGGATTGTCAAAGGGAAAGCACGCACCGGGAACACCCCATTTCCCCGTCCCCCGATACCGCCAGCCGCCGCCATGAAGTTCCCGGCATCCTGCGCGTCCCTGAACAATACTACCGGCTTGCCGTTGTTGCCCCGGTAAGTCCCTTTGTGCTTCTCCGCCAGGTTCTTGCGCTCGTCACCAGAAAGGGCAGTCTCTCCGTCGGCTTTCCATACCACCTTTTCAGCGATTGTCCGGTGTCCATCCGGTGAAGCGGGAAAGTACCGTTGCATTTTTCGCCTGTCACGTTTTCCTGCGCCGCTGCTTCCCCACCAAAGACAACGATAGCGCCCATGCCATACGGCGAAGGTATCCTGATTCCATGCCCATCCCAAACAAGCGTGTCCCTCAAAAAACATCACCGGCACACCCATTTCCTCGCCCAGCCTTGCAGGGAGTTTCTGCGGGATATTCAGGCTCTCCGTTCTTTCAATGCGTTTGCTGGTCCTGATAAGGTCCGCCAGCTTGCGGTTGCGGGCGTTAGCAAACAGAGCGCCGTTCTTCCTTACAAGTACCCCGAACTTGCCACAGTTGGAAACCTTCTTGACTGTGTAGCCGTCACCCGGAACACCTTTCACATAGTCTGCCAACTCGTTCCCATCGAAGCCCTTCTGATAAACGCACACTTTCTCGCCGTTGATATTCTTGACTGCCCACATGGCATGAGGTTCTTCCGCCACCTCATAATTCTTATTGCGGTTGATATCATTGTTCCAGTCACGAGCAGTGATAAGAGCGATCGGACAAAATGGAAACTGCGCCCTTCGTTCATGCCAGCTTCGATGTTTATGCGGTCGCTCAATGTAAGGTGTTTCCCATCGGACATGACAGGAACCTCCTTTGTGTTGCCGCTGTCCGGAGAATGTCAGGGATTTTGCAGCAGGAACGCAGGGCGTCTTCAGGTAAATATAAGGGTGCATTTTAATATGCAAAAGAAGCAAAAGGCGACACTCCAAAGTGCCGCCTGTGAATACCCGTGTTTTGAGAAAAGTAAATTCGGTTGGAAAAATGCAGAATGTAGACCCTATCTTTTCATTTGAGGCATTTATTATTCATTTTTTGAAATTAATCCCTACAGGGGCAAGTGTCAACGCCACAATCGTCCAAACAATTCCAACAAGCACCACCAGCAACATTCTTTAGTGCTTTATCATCCAATTCAATATCAAGCATTTCTGCCAAATAGGCTTCCGCTTCTTCTTTTGTGAGTTCATAACCACCATTTTTCGCCAACGCAATCAGTTCTTCCGCATTCTTGCATTGCATGGCTTTCTCAATCATCTCTTTTGTGAGTTTAATTCACTTGTCCGTATCCCCATACTTTTGCGTATCTCCACCTTTTGGTCGTTGACCTTTTGCAGAAAGAAGGTATCGCGCCCATTGAAAAGAGCTTCCAGCAAGGGACGCTCTCTGTTTTCCCGCCTGCGTTTTTCAGACAGTTCTTAATTGCCTTATCGTTCTTGGCCTTTGTCTGCCTGACTGCTTCAAACTTCTCCGCCATTTTAATTCCATTCTAATTCCCCTATCAGCCAACCATAACGCCATCCCGCTATCATAAGGGGCAAAGAATGGCTTTCCGGATTGCCGGGGATAGTGATGTGGTGTATAATAGCAGTGTATTTCCGTGATTCAACTTCTGGCAAGGAGAACGCTTTCCTTTGGATATCCAAACCAAGCTCATCGTCTTCGCGATCGATCTCATCGGCCCGCTGCTTGTGGGCTACGCCTGCAAATACCAGCACCGGCTCGGCGATTCTTTCTTTAACCGGATGATCCTGAACAACATCCTGGTCGTCTGCCCGGTGGTCTCGTTCCTGAGCTTCTGGGTATTGCCGCTGACGCGTGAACTCTTGTGGCTGCCGCTGCTTTCCGTGGCGCTGGGCTTCTTTCCCGGGGCTGTTGCTTACGCGGTCGCCCGGCGAAAATACGATGATTTCCGCGAGCAAGGCGCCTACGTAATGGCGGCGAGTCTGTCGAACCTCGGCACCATCGGCGGCATTTGCGTCTTTCTCATATACGGGGAGCCGGGCTATGGCTATCAGCAGATTGCGACCCTGTTCCAGTACGTCCTGATGTTCCTGTTCTGCTATCCTCTGGCACAATCCTATGAGACGAAGGCCGAGGGAAAAAGCGGGCGAAAGGTGTCCGTCTGGTCGATGCTGTTTTCCCAAAAGCAGATCGCGGTGCTCGGCATCCTGCTGGGCGGCGTCCTGCAATACGCCGGCATTCCCCGCCCGGATGTTCTGGACGGAACAGCCCGCGTCTTCATCCATCTGGGGGCATGGACGGGGCTCATTCCGGTTGGTTATTCGGCCGACTTCACGAAGATACGACGCTACTGGTTGTCGTTGTTTGATCTGGCTCTCATAAAGTTTGTCCTGACGCCGCTTCTCGTTTACGGTCTGACGCTCCTTCTCATCGAGAGCCCCGGGATGCGGGGAACGCTGCTCATCCTCGCCGCCACTCCCACCGCCATCAACGCGGTTGTGACAGCCCGGCTCTACAATCTCGCCGTCGATCTGACGGTAGCGGCCTTCCTGGTGACAACCGTCCTTTTCCTTCTGCTGGTGTATCCGACACTGTTTCTTCTGCTTTCACTCTGACGCCTTCGGGTACTCGCGTTCCGGCGGGCCGGGACCTTCCCCGGCAACCGCTTTTCATAGCATATCACCCATCGAAGGGAGTGTGACCCCCATGAAAATTCGTATGATCCATAAAGCAGCGGCTCTGGCAGCGGCGGCGCTGTTCTATGCCAGCCCCGTCGGCGCGGCGGAACTTTCCATCGAGGACGCCGTCAATCTGGCGCTAGCGCAGAATACCTCGCTCCACATCGTGGAAAAGGGTGAGGCTACCGCCCGGGCCGAGCTGAAATCCGCCCGGGGCGCCAACAGTTTCGCTGTTACAGCCAGCGGCGCTTACACGCACAGCAAGTACAGCAGCGCCGACTTCAACGGCGGCGCCACGACGTCGGTTTCGGCTTCGCTGCCCATTTACTCCGGCGGCAAGAACGAGGCCCGCATCAAGAGCAGCGAGATTGGCGTGGATTCGGCCCGGCTGGCCACGGCCCGCAGGCGAGAGAACCTGCGGTACGAAGTCATAAAGGCGTATTATAACGTCCTCCAGGCCAAGCGCACGGTGGAAATCGATCAGGAATCGGTGGACAAGTACCAGGCCCACCTGACGAACGTCGAGCAGCTTTACCGGGCCGGCAGCAAGGCGCGACTCGACGTGCTGCGCTCTTCGGTGGAGCTCTCCAACGCCCGCCAGACTCTCATCAAGGCGCAGAACGATTACGAGGTCGAAGTCATCGCCCTGAAGAACCTGCTGTGCCTCGACCAGCGTGAGCCGCTGACATTGACCGAGGACTTCCACTACGTTCCCTTTTACCCGCCGATGGAGTCCTGCGTAGCTTACGCCTTCACGAACCGCAAGGATCTCATCATCGACACCTACACCCTGGAACAGAAGAAGCTCGCGGTGGATATCGCCGCCGCCGGTTATCTGCCACAGGTAAGCCTGTCGGCCAGCGCCGGCGCTTCCCACGACTTCCGGCCCCGCAAGGAGGACGGCCAAAATTACTCCGCCGCCATCCGCGTGAGCTGGAACATCTTCGACAGCGGCGTGACTGAGGCCGCCATGGACCAGGCCAAGACCGCCCTCGAGGTCGCCGAGCTGAATCTCCGGAAGGACAAGGAGGACATCGACCAGGCGGTACGGCAAGCGTACTACAGCATGCGCGAGGCTCAACGGCGCCTTATCTCCACCAAAGCCGCCGTCAGCGAGGCGGAAGAGGACTACTACATCGCCACTGAGAAATACCGTGCCGGGCAGGGAATCCTGCTCGACATCATGGACGCCCAGCTGGCCCTTTCCACCGCCAAACTGAACTACATCAGCGCCCAGTATGATTACGCCCGGCACCAGGCTGCTTTGGAGAACGCCTCGGGGCTTTCCATCGGCGATTCGCATGATCTCATCGACCCCGAAGCCGCCGCGCGCGCGGCCGAGCGTTGGCAAGGCCGTCAGCGTCCCTCCGGGCCGCCGGTCAGCCGGGACTACCGCCGGGCCACGGCCGTCGTCAACAACGAGGAATACATTGAGGAACCGGAACCCATTGTGAGCAACGCGGCCATCGAGGCGGCAAACGCTGCCGCTGACGAGAAGGCGGCGGAAAACCGAGGGAGACGGCGGGAAAAAGCCATCGAGCTCGACGAGACCCTGCGGGCTGCCGAAGACAACGCCGCCGAAGCAGCCGCCGCCCCGGACGAAGGCGCGCCGCCTTCGGAAACGGCGTCTGGTGACGCTGAGCCCGGCAGCGCAGTGCAAGGAAATGAGGTGTCAGCATGAAAGGCGCAGTAAAAATCGCTATCGCCGCCGCCGTCATCGCCGCCGCGGCTTTTGGTGGCTACCAGTATTATCAGGGACAGCAGCAGACAGCGAAACAATCCGCCCAGGTACAGACCACCGAAGTCCAGCGAATGGATCTCAAATCCATCGTTTCCGCCACCGGCACCATCCGCCCGGTGGAGTCGGTGGAAATCAGTTCCAAGATTACCGCCCGCATCCAGTCGGTGCTGGTGAAAGAAAACGAACGCGTCACCGCCGGACAAACCGTAGCGACGCTGGACGGCAAGGATTACGAGGCTAAGTACGAGCAGGCCCAGTACAAGGTGGTCAACGCCAAGGCTAAGTACGACCGCGTCTCCTACCTTTACAGCATCGGCGCCGACACCCAGGACGAATACGAAGACGCCGTCTATAACTACGATACCGCCCTCAGCAACCTGGCCGTGACGGAATCCGACCTCGCCCAGACCGTCATCACCTCCCCCATTGACGGCGTCGTCGTAGGCGAACCGTTAACTCCGGGCACCATGGCGGTGCAGGGAAACTCGAATCCTACTGTCATCATGCTGATTGCCGACCTTTCCCGCAAGCAGATCAAGGCGAAGATCGACGAAACCGACATCGGCAGCGTCCGGGTGGATCAGCCCGCAACCTTTACCGTGGACGCTTTCCCTTCGAAGAAGTTCAAAGCCAGGGTATCGAAGCTTTCCCAGACCGACGTGACCAGCGCCTGGAACACCTCCTCCAGCGGCGGTTCCTCCTCGTCTTCGGTCAGTGTTGTCTATTATTATGTGACGCTGGACGTGGAAGACCCGGAAAACCTCCTGCTGCCTGGCATGACCGCCGAGGTCAACGTTACCACCTCAGATAAGCCGGGCGTTCTGGCGCTGCCCATCTCCGCCCTCAAGACGAACGCCAACGGCACCTATGTGCTACTGGTCCAGCCCGACGGCACGACAAAGGAGCAGCCGATCAAGACCGGTATTTACAGCGACGAATACGCGGAAATCATCGAAGGGCTGTCCGAGGGAGACAAGGTCTCCAACAGCTACACCGCCAAGAAACCCGGCGCGGGAGCGAACATGGGCGGCGGCGGCGGTGGTCGCGGCGGCCGCGGTCCCCGCATATTCTGATGGAAGGAAAGCGGGTGATTGCATGGCAAACCACATCATTGAGCTTTCCGGCATCAAGAAGATTTACCAGGTAGGCGGCCAGGAGGTAGCGGCGCTGGCCGGTATCGACCTCAACATCGACCAGGGCGAGTTCGCCGCCCTCATGGGTCCCTCGGGCTCGGGAAAATCCACGCTGATGAACATCCTGGGCTGCCTTGACCGCCCCACCACCGGATCCTACAAGCTGGACGGCGACGAGGTGGCGAACCTCAGCGACGACGAACTGGCCCTCACCCGCAACCGGCGCATTGGCTTCGTCTTCCAGAACTTCAACCTGCTGTCGCGCATCACGGCGGCGGAAAACGTGGCCCTGCCGCTCATCTATGCCGGCGTCGGCGCCCGGGAACGCGAGGAAAAGGCCCGTCGGGTGCTGGAATCCGTCGGTCTCGCCGACCGCGCCGATCATCAACCCAACGAGCTCTCCGGCGGCCAGCGACAGCGCGTCGCCATCGCCCGGGCGCTGGTGAACGACCCCCATATCATCATGGCCGACGAGCCTACCGGCAACCTTGACACGAAATCCACCAAGGAAATCATGGAAATCTTTGAAGGACTGCACGAAGCGGGCCGCACCATAATCCTCGTCACCCACGAGCCGGACATCGCCGCCTGCGCCAGCCGCCAGCTTCTCGTCCGCGACGGGCTCATCACCAAGGACGCCGGCAAAGGCGTCAAGATGGACGTCGTATAAACGTCGGACTGAGCGGAACAGCGACTCCCGTTTTCCCCGGAATCTTTCCCCCCAACCAATGAAAAAAACGCCCCGTGAAAGGAGGCGGCTCTTTTGGGAATGTTCATGGAAAGCGTCACGATTGCTCTCAACGCGCTTTTCGCCAATAAGATGCGCTCAATCCTGACGATGCTCGGCATCATCATCGGCGTTGGCGCCGTCATCGCCATGGTAGCCGTAGGCATGGGCGTCTCGCAACGAGTCACGAACTCCATCGCCAGCCTCGGCAGCAACATGCTCATCGTCCGGCCTGGCGCGGCCACAACCGGCGGCGTCCGCGGATCGGCGGGCTCCCGTACCACGCTGAAACTCGACGACGCCACCGCCATCAAGAAAAAGGTCAAGGACGCCCAATACGTCTCTCCCGTGGTCTCCAACTCCTATCAGGTCGTCAACGGTAACCAGAACTGGAACACCAGCGTTCAGGGCGTGACCGCCGACTATATGTCCATCCGTGACCTCAAGGTCATGACCGGTTCTTTTATCACCGAGTCCGACATCGAGACGCGGAACCGCGTCGCCGTCATCGGCACCACCGTTTCCGCGAACCTCTTCGGCGAGGAAAACCCGGTGGGCCGCATCATCCGTGTCAAGAACCAGCCTTATCGCGTCATCGGCGTCCTTGAAAGCAAAGGACAGTCCTCCGTCGGTCAGGACCAGGACGACACCGTTATCGTCCCCATTACCACCGCCATGGACCGGCTGCTGGGCATCAACTACGTCAACATGATCAACGTACAGGTGGCCAGTCCGGACAAGATGGATGAGGTGCAGGAAGGCATCGAATCTTTGCTCCGCCAGCGCCATCACTTGATGGGAACGAAAGAAAACGACTTCCAGGTGCAGAACCTCACGAGCCTGATGGAAACGATGAACGAGACCACGAACATGCTGACGCTGTTCCTCGGCAGTATCGCGGCAATCTCACTGATCGTCG
>JAEEGN010000088.1 GCA_016280345.1 Selenomonadaceae bacterium
CCCTTCTGTCATAACGATCACGCTCTTTACGCCATCCAGCTTTTTCACTTTGCCGGAGACCGTCACATAGCGGCCTCCGGCTTTTTTCGTATCCGGCAGGAAATAGGTGACGCTAATCTCCGGCTGTTTCTTGATGTGCTGTGCGATGACAGCAAGTCTGGCTTCAATCATCTCAATCTGATCCTCGCTTAGTTCTGCTTTCTCGTCCGTTTCCCGCCCCGCTTCGCTGATGGCCGCTCCGTAGCCCGTCAGGGCGTCGAAGGGGGCGAACTGCGCGGCCCGCTTGCTTCTCGCCATTGGCGGGTGGCTCCGGGAGACGGGGTGGGGGAGGGCGATCATATCATCGTAGCGGTGGGGATTTCCCGTTGGTGTGCTCATGCCCGGTGCCCTCCAATCTGCCCGTTCCTTTCTCTTGTCCTCGCGTCCTCCTCCAGATTGCTTCCCTTGAGGATGGCGTTCTTCCCGTACTGGCGCCGGATGGAGAGAACGGCCCGCTGGACGGACCGCTCCCGGCGTTCCTGCTCCGCCACTCGTGTCTGGGCTTCCGTGTCCGCGAACAGGTCGAACTGACGGGTACGTTCCTTCCGGATGGCTTCCCGTGTTACGCGGCTGGCGATGATGCTGACGCGCCGGACGAGAAGCGTGGGATCCACGATGCGGTCGAACAGCGCCAGCACGGCGGCCAATATCCTCTTCGCCGAGGATGTCGGCGCGTCCAGATTGACGGATCCGTGCGCCGAGGCCGGTTTTAAGCGGCCATAGTGGTCGACAGAGAGTGTTCCCGTGTAGGAGCGCCGCACCCGCTCGTCTTTCAGGCTCTCCCGGTCATAGCTGACATACAGTACCATCTGGTCGGTCAGGAGTTCCTTCTCCACCAGATCGAGTACCAGGAGGTCCGTCATCTCCCAGACGATCAGCCGCGCCTTGTCGAAGGGGTACGGCTTCGGCAGTACCTGCCCGGATGTCAGGCTCTTTGAGAGCGGTTTGTAAGCTTTGATGTCTTCAATCGTGCAGGGCTCCCAGCCCCAGGCATGGTCGATCAGGAGTTCCGCGTTCACGCCGAAGAGATGGTAGAGAAGGTTCTCGTTCCAGTAGTCCTTGGCTTTGCCTATCGAGCAACGGGCGATATCGCCCAACGTGAATATCTGATGATTGGCGAGTCTCGCCGCCGTCCCCGGACCAATCCGCCATATATCCGTCAGCGGCCTGTGCGCCCAGAGCGTCCGCCGGTAACTTCCCTCGTTCAGCTCGGCGATGCGGACCCCGTCCTTGTCGGCGGGCATCTTCTTGGCCACGATGTCCATCGCGACCTTGGCCAGATAGAGATTTGTCCCGATGCCGGCGGTGGCCGTGACGCCTGTTTCACGCAATACCGCCCGCACCATTTCCAGCGCCAGTTCATGCGCCGTCATCCGGTAGGTATTGAGATAGGGCGTCGCTTCGATGAACACTTCGTCGATGGAGTACACAACGATGTCATCCGGCGCTATGAAGCGGAGATAGATCTGGTAGATGCGGGTGCTGTATTCCACGTAGAGTCCCATGCGGGGCGGCGCGGTGATATAGGCTGCCGCCAGGGAGGGATCGGCTTTCAGGGCGGCATCGCTCACCGATTCCCCGGTGAGCTTTCGCCCCGGGGCACGGTATTTTCGCGCCCCGTTGATTTCCTGCACCTTCCGGATGACCTCGAAGAGCCGGGGACGCCCGGGAACGCCCCGCGCTTTGAGCGGCGGCGAGACGGCCAGGCAGATGGTCTTGTCCGTGCGGCTCTCGTCAGCCACGACGAGGTTCGTGTCCAACGGATCAAGCCCCCTCTCCACGCACTCCACCGAGGCGTAATAGGATTTGAGGTCGATGGCGATGCAGGCGCGCTCGCCAGTATCTATGGCGGACACCTCCTTTGACAACGTATTTTAGAAAATATGTTTGTAAATATAATAGATTATATGTTCTGGATTGTCAAGAGAGAGGGATTCATCGTATAATAACAGAAAGAAAGTATGTGGGGGATCCCGGCCAATGAAAGACGGTAATCGCCCCGCATCCGCAAGGGAAGGAACAGAGAGCGGTGAACGAATGCCGAAGAAAATCGTCCTGAACATGAGGACGCCAGCGGTGAAGTATCTCTGCCAGCGCGACAGGAGACTGGCAAAGGTCATATCGATGGTCGGGGAAATCTCATACACGCCTTACGATGACGGTTTTGTATTCCTCGTGAGACAGATCGTGAACCAGATGCTGTCGAACAAGGTCGGGGCGGTTCTCTGCGGGCGGCTGGAAGGGCTCTGTGATGGAGCTGTCAGTCCTGACGCGATATTGAAGCTGGAGGATGACGACATTCGCGGCATTGGCATTTCCCGCTCCAAGGCTGGATATATCAAAAACCTGGCAAAGGCCAGCAAGGAAGGTATCGTTTGTTTTGACGAATCCCCTGCCATGACCGATGATGAAGTCTTCCGAAGCCTGACGAGTCTTCGGGGGATTGGTGCCTGGTCGGCGAAGATGTATCTCATTTTTGCTCTCGACCGGCAGGATGTCCTGCCATATGAGGACGCCGCCTTCCTGCAGGGGTATGGATGGACCTACAGTACCGATGACGTTTCGCCCGCTTCCGTGAAGAAACGATGCCGGAAATGGTCACCATACGCGTCGGCAGCGGCCCGGTATATGTATCGCGCGCTTGACAGCGGTCTGACGAAGCGAAAATTTTAGCTGCTTCAACCGAAACAATGAGGCTCCCGCTTCTATATGCGGGAGTGAAAGCCTGTATCGCGCGAGAGGGGCGGAGCGAAACGGTATCCCCTGCGCACAGGAAGTCATCCACGCGATGTAAGAATGTCGTACTCCTTCAACTGCCGGCGTGGATTGAAACAATGAGGCAGGAAGCAATGCGGGTCAATCGTGGAGGGGGCGTAGAAGAATTCTTCCGTGCCATCCCCAATTGTCTGCCTGGTGTAAGCAGGGGAGGGAGATGCTATCATCAGGAAAAAGACGGAAACAGTGCCGACAGGCGACGGACGGAAACGATAGCGGGGCCGTTCCGTTCGTGCCGGCGAATACAGGAGGTGCATAAAATGAAAAAGATCAGCGGGATTTTTGTTCTGTTGCTGCTGCTCATGTGCCGTATGGCCGCCGCCGCTCTTCCGGAATTCCGGTCAGTTGTCAGTGCCTCCGGATGGCTGCAGGTGAAGGATCAGTCCATTGAAGTGAGGGACAGGGAGGGACTGATATTAAAGGTGCAGTATCCGGTCTTTTCTTCCCGGGACGCTTCCCACGGACACCTGATTTCATCCCTCAACAAGGAGAGCGAACAAATCCGTTCCTTTTTTGACAAGGACATCCGGGAGTCAAAAGCGCTCGCCGCTGAAGGGAACCGTGATATCCGCAACGGCCGCTGGCTCGTTTACGTGGAACTGACGCGCGATGACGATAGGGTGCTGAGTCTGCTGGAACGGTCTTTTCATCGGGATTTGGCGGGCGAACGCTGGGGTTACGCGGGACTGAACTTCGACGCCAGAACCGGGAAAAAGCTGTCGTCGCTCGATGTATTCAACCTCTCCCGGGAAGAGCTTGCCGATACCCTGGTGAAACGGCTGACGGAAAAGTACGGAGGAAGATTCCTGGGCGATGATCCCCGAAGAATCATCCTGCATAGGATCAGCAACGACCCGGACATGGAATTCCTGC
>JAEEGN010000089.1 GCA_016280345.1 Selenomonadaceae bacterium
CGCTGCACCAGATTGCTCAGGATGATGATTTTCTGCGCCTCGTGGTCGTCAAGGCTGGCGGAACGGTAAATATGAGCCGGGATCTGGTCGTACCCCTCGCCGGGATAAGTCTCGTTAAGCTTCTCGAAGCAGGCGGCGCGGTTGTGGCCGGAAAGGATCATGTAGCTCTTGTCCTCGCGTTCCCAGACCGTGATGGGGTGGGTGAGGCCGTAGGTATGGATATTGCTCAGCATCATCGCCATGCCTTCGAGGGCGATGGGCTCGAAAAAGTTCCACTCCGGCGGGGCGGGACGCAGCGCGGTCAGCGGCAGCGGCCGCGTCTCGTCCCATTGGATGGCGTTGGTCGCCTCGTAATCGGCTTCTTCGTAGCGAAAGGGCTTCGCCGGGGCCTCGGTGATGGCCCGGACGTCCGCCGGCGCCAGGCCGCTGAACTCGCCCACGGTGCTCATGAGCGGCGTATCGGCACCCATGGCCTTGACGTTCAGGGTGAATTTATTCTTCGCCAATTCTCTCCACAACCTCCTTCAAGACCTTCGCGATATCCTTCGAGACCCGGCTCGACGGGTACTTGTCCGTCACCGGCGTCAGATCGGTCTGCGCCTTGTTCACGTCCTCGCCGATGGTGGCGACGCTCTGCAGCACGAACCCGGGATAGAGCTCCCGGAACTGCGGGATGAGCTGATGGGCCAGCTGCGTGTTGGCGTTGACCTTATTGAAATAGAAGCCGACGAAGAAATCGGCGCTGGGAACGGACTTGCCCTTCATCTGGGTGATGAACTTCAGCGTGTCGTTGGCGCCGTCGATGCCGTCCCGGTCCGGCGTCAGCGGGATGAAGAACTTCGTCGCCGCCAGGATGATCGGCACCATGTCGTGCTCGATGGAGGGCCGGGTGTCGATGAGCACCATATCGTACTTCCGCAGGGCGTCGATGGCGACGAACAGCTCCCGGTAGGGATTGCGCTGCTGAATCATGGCGTCGTTGACCATCAGCCGGGTGGTGGAAATCGTATCGGTGCAGATGATGATGTCGATTTTCGGATACGGCGTTGGCAGCGTAAAGGCCTCGACGTTGTTCCACTGGCCGATGGGCGACTCCAGGATCTCCTTGATGGCGTCGCCGAGCTGCCGCTTGTTGCCCCGGTTGTCGTCGGGGATATAGCCGAATTTCTTCGAGAGGTTGCCCTGGGGATCGGCGTCAATCAAAAGGATGCGCTTCTTCTTGCCCAGGAGATGGCCAAACGAGGAAATCGTAAAGGTCTTGCCGACGCCGCCCTTATTGGCGGCACAGCAGAGAAACGTGGTATGGTTCTGGTACACGGGGTCTTCCTCCTTCACCGGCCGATAGCGGCCGCTTTCGATATACTTCTGGATCAGGTCCTGCATGGCTTCGTCAATCAGGTCGGACATCTGGACCGAGGTATAGAAGCTCAGCCGCCGGAATTCGTCGGTGAGTTGAATCGATACCGTACTGGGCCAGCGCGTGCGCCGTTTAATCCGAATGATACGACCACCGCCCTTCTGATACTGCTCTCCGACGAAAGCGGAGAGGGTAAACATGTTACATGTCGTGTATCATCATATATCACAGGGCGGAAAAACGCAAGCGTTTTTTGACAAAAAGGACGATGATTGACCTTTTTCACCATCTTTTTCCAGAAAAGGGGAGGACAAATTATGAACCGCAATCAAGCGCTGCAGGCATTAAGCCGGGAGGAGCTCATCGAGCTTCTGGGCATTTATGCAAAAAACTGGCTGGCGGCGGACGGGGTCTGGTTTCAGTCCGTCGAGAAGAAATTCGGCATGGCGGAGGCGATGGTTCACGACGTCGCCATCTGGCGGAAGTTCACGGTCATCGAGGCCCGGCGGCTGAAGGAATTCCTGCGCCTGCCCGAGCGGGCCGGGCTGGAGGGGCTGGCGAAGGCGCTGTCGCTGCGCTTTTACGCCAATATCAACAGGGATGAGATCATCATCGAGGGCAACACGCTGACATACCGGGCCATCGACTGCCGGGTTCAGACGGCGCGCCGACGCCAGGGTATGGAGTTCCATCCCTGCAAGGAAGTGGGCCTGGTGGAATACGGCGAGTTCGCCCGCACCATCGACGACCGCTTCACCTGCGAATGCCTGAGCTGCTACCCGGACGTCCGGGACGAGAGCTGCTGCTGCAGCTGGAAATTCACGCTGCATGAGGCATGATTCCCCCGATGGGACTTTGGGTTCCGGTGCAGCGCCTTGCCACACCGGCAGAATACGCGCTGCATAAAAAAGCCGTCCGGCTCCGGGCCGGGCGGCTTTTCCCTTACAATGCATGGAAAGAG
>JAEEGN010000090.1 GCA_016280345.1 Selenomonadaceae bacterium
CGGCAAGGCGGTATTTCTCCTCGAGACGTTGCTCCAAATCGTCGATGATCGTATGGGCCTTAAGCATATTCATCCCGGCCGGCATTTCGGCATGCAAGGAAACAAAAATGCGCCCCGGGCCGTAATTGTGAACGATGATGTCATGGACTCCGAGAACGCCGCCCGTCTGCATCACTTCCGTCTTGATGTCCTCCACCAGCGCTGGGTCAGGTGCCTCTCCCAAGAGCGGCTGAATTGTCTCCCAAGCCGCGACCGCGCCGCTATAAATGATGAAGACAGCGACGAAGAGGCCGGCCGCGCCATCGATGTTAAAGCCGTAAACATCGTAGATAATCATGGCCAGAAGTACTACGAAAGTCGTGAGGCAGTCGTTACGGCTGTCGGCGGCGGTAGCAGCGATAGCGGGCGAGGAAATGCGGTCAGCAATGGACTGATAGAAGCGGCTCAGGGCCAGCTTCACCGCAATGGAAAGGACCAGTACCCCCAAAGTCACAGTGTCGACCGACAACGCCTGTGGGTTGCTGATCTTGTCAATTGAGTCACGGAAAAGCTCGACGCCGACCACGATAATCACCGCCGCCACAAAAAGCCCGGCCAGATACTCGACCCGCCCGTGACCGAAAGGATGCTCCGGATCCGCCGGTTGCGCGGCGATGCGAAAGCCCAACAGCATAACAATTGCAGAGCCGGCGTCGGACAGATTGTTCACCGCGTCCGCTACAATCGAGAGTGCACCGCTCAAAAGACCGATTGCCAACTTAGCAGCAAAGAGCAAAAGATTAACACAAATACCGGCGCCGCCGGCAAAGACGCCATATTGCTTTCTGGTTTTAGGGTCATCCGTGTTGGCCGGATTGTCAATGAATCGTTTCAAAACTGCGTCCATCATGATTCCCTCCTTAAAGACCGTCCATTCTCAATTAAGCCATGAAATTGAATATCAATAATTGATGAAAATGAATTTTTCTGCTTTTCTATTCGATATAGCACGAATGCCTTCCTCAAGAAAGAGGAAGGCATTCGTGCTATTTAATTATTATCATGTTATCCTATGATTGAGGTTTTGTCAAGCCTTTTCGGAAAAACCTCCCTGCAATCTCGCCCACGACCGGGCGAATCACGCTTCGCGCAAAAAGGCCCGGTAGCCCTTTACGGCCTCATAGAGGTCGAGCTTGCTGGTGACTTCCCATGGCGCGTGCATGGAGGCCACGGCAACGCCGCAGTCAATGACCTGCATCCCATAAAGAGACATGATGTAGGCGATGGTACCGCCGCCACCCTGATCGACACGCCCCAATTCCGCTGTCTGGAATCGGACCTTGTGCTTATCCAGCATGGTGCGAAGCTCCGCCAGATATTCAGCGTTGGCGTCGTTGCTACCGGACTTGCCCCGGGCACCGGTGTATTTATTGAATACCAATCCGCTACCGAGGTAAGCAGCGTTCTTCTTGTCAAAAGCGTTGGCGTAAAGCGGATCGAAGGCAGCGCTGACATCCGAGGATAGCATCTTCGAAGCGGCGAGGCAGCGTCTCATAGCCAGCTCGCTATAAGAACCAGCGGCCTCCATGAGTTCCGCCAGACTGTTCTCGAAGAAACGCGAATGCATCCCGGTCGCCCCGACGCTACCGATTTCCTCCTTATCCACCAGCAAGCAGCAAAGCGTCTTTGCCGTGGGCTTCGCTTCGAGCATCGCTGTCAACGAAGCGTAAGCGCAAATTCTATCATCCTGCCCATATCCCAAGAGCAAGCTACGGTCAAGGCCCATTTCCCGGGCCCGCCCCGCCGGAACCAGTGTAAGCTCCGCAGACAGGAGGTCATCCTCCCCGATGCCATATTCCTTCTCCAGAATCTTCTTGACGCCGTTCCTGACTGCATCTTTCTCTTCCCCGCTGAGCGGCAGAGAGCCGGCCAGAACATCTAGCTTCTCGCCTTCGACGACCTTATTGGCCTTCTTTTCCATCTGTTCCTGTGCCAAATGGATCAGGAGATCGGTCACGCAGAATACAGGATCATTCGCTTCCTCACCGATAGTGATATCAAGCACACGGCCGTCTTTCCTGACGACAACGCCGTGCAACGCCAAAGGCAAAGCTACCCATTGGTATTTCTTGATGCCGCCATAATAATGGGTATCCAAGAGCGCCAAACCACCGTCCTCATAGAGCGGCTTCTGTTTCAGATCAAGACGGCAGCTGTCGATATGAGCGCCGAGAATTGCCAGTCCCTCGGTGAGCGGCGCCGCGCCGAGCCGGAACAGGACAACCGTCTTTTTCATACCGGCAACATACACCTTATCGCCGGGACGCAGGAGACGCTTCCCCGCGAGACGCGAAAGTTCCACGAAGCCTGCGGCCTCCGCCCGACGAACGGATTCCACCACGGATTCCCGCTCCGTCTTGCAGTCCGAGAGAAAATCCAGATAATCCGCGGCCAACGCTTCCAGTTCCTTTTTTTCCTTAGCAGTATAAGAAAGCCAGGGCGATTTCTTATGCGCCGCCCCGACCGCTTCCTTCCCTGCCGCTTTCGTCTTTCCCGTCCTCTTGTCCATGTGTTCCTCCCTATTCTTTCCTCGTTTCTGTTATCCGTTTGCCGCCTGTTTTTCCATAGTCGCCACGATAGCCGCGAAATCCTCCCGCGTTTCCGCCCGGTTGAAGGCCTCCCGCAATGCAGCGCCGCCGGGTAGTCCACGGGTGTACCAAGTGGCATGCTTACGCATCTCGCGGGCCCCGATATAATCCCCTTTGAACGCAATCAGCATATCAAGATGGCGCAGGAGGAGCGTCCCGCGCTCAACTATCGTGGGCGGCGGAGTCTCGGCGTCCGTCTCAAGAAACTCCTTGAACCGACGGAATATCCATGGATTCCCTTGAGCCGCCCGGCCAATCATAACGCCATCGCAGTCCGTCTCCCGGAACACTTGAGCGAGATCCTGCGTGGTGCGGATATCACCGTTGGCAATGACAGGGATTCGCACCGCCGCCTTGACCCGAGCAATAATCTCCCAATCTGCCCGGCCGCTGTAATACTGTTCCCGCGTGCGCCCGTGGAGCGCGATGGCATCCACACCTGCATCCTCCGCCCGGCGGGCCATCTCCACCGCATTGATATGGTCCGCATCCCAACCGGCTCGTATCTTCACCGTGAGCGGCAGCTTCACCGCCCGCCGTACCGCCGCCAGGATTGCTTGTGCCCGCGCCGGCTCCCGGAGGAGGGCCGATCCGGCTCCTCCCTTCACGACTTTCGGCGCCGGACAGCCCATGTTGAAATCGATGATATCCGCTGTCCCCAAGCTCTCCACATAGGCAGCCGCCTCGGCAGCCGCCTCCGGCGACGCCCCGAAAAGCTGCAACGCCAACGGCCGCTCCTCCGGCACCGTCCGGAGCATTTCCAACGTACGAAGGTTACGGAAGCGGATACCCAGGACACTGACCATCTCTGAAAAGCACAGCCCACAACCCATCTCCCGCGCCAGGATGCGATACGGCGTATCGGTTACACCCGCCATCGGCGCAAGAAACACGGGCACCGGAAAATCCAGCTGGCCGATCCTCATGCGTGCTTCGTCTCCGGGAGGTTCCGCTCGTACAGCACCCGAAGGCCGGTCAGTGTCAGGAACGTATCCACCTTGTCGATGGTCTTCGACTCCTTGGCAATCATCTGGGCCAACCCGCCAGTGGCGATGACCTTCATCTCCTGCTTCATTTCCGCTTTGATACGACGGACAATCTCGTCAATCTGCCCGACGAAGCCGAAAATAACACCAGCCTGCATGGCGGTAATAGTATTACGGCAAATGATCGTGCGCGGTGTAACCAGTGCCACCCGCGGAAGCTGAGCGGCCCGTTGGAACAGAGCCTCTGAAGAAATACCGATGCCCGGCGCGATGACGCCCCCCAGATAATCGCCGTTGTCCGCCACGATATCGAAGGTCGTAGCGGTGCCAATATCGACGACGATGAGCGGCCCGCCATATTGCTCGAAGGCCCCGACTGTATTCACGATACGATCGGCGCCGATTTCCCTCGGATTCTCGTACTTCAGCTTGATGCCGGTCTTAATGCCAGGCCCCACCACCAAAGGATGCAACCTGAAATACCGCTCGCACATCTTCACCATTGGGACCACCAACGGCGGCACCACGGACGAGATGATGATGGCATCGATATCCTCCATACCAATGCCCTGAAAGTGGAACAGGTTGTTGATGAGCATACCGTACTCGTCGCCGGTCTTCTGCCGGTCGGTGGAAATGCGCCAATGGCAGTGGAGCTTCTTTCCCTCATAGGTGCCGAGAACAATGTTACTATTGCCGATATCGACTACGAAAAGCATTATGCCCCTCCATTCCCGCTCCCGCGGGCGTTTTGATGAAAGCCGACGCCGTCATCAATGTCAACAGCACCGGTTTTAAATGCATTTTCCGGCTCACTTTTTTCGCGGGCGAATCGAAACATCTCCCGCCAGCACTCGGCGACGTCCGAACGCGGTATCAAGGAGCAAGGCCCCGTCCTCGTCAATATCTGCCGCAATCCCAGTAAAGGTCTCATTGACGCCGATGACGTTGACCTCCTGGCCCAGTGTGACCGAGTAACGGCGCCACTCGTCGAAGACCGCTCCGAAGCCGTTTTCCATGGCGTCCAGATATAGTACCTCCATTGCGTCGAGAATCGCCGCGAAAAGTTTTGCCCGGGGCAACGGTTCTCCTTTGATGATGGAAAGCGACGTCGCGATATCCCGGACTTCCGGCGGGAAATCCGACGGCAACAGGTTCACGTTCACACCCGAGCCGATGACGATATAGTGGATGCGCTCCATTTCTGCGTTCATTTCCGTCAGGATGCCGACGAACTTACGTCCCTCGTAGAGGACATCATTGGGCCATTTGATGCCAGCCTCGACGCCAAACGCCCGCACCGCCCGGACAATCGCCACCGCCGCCAGAAGGGTACACTTCGGCGCTTCCTGCGGCAGAAAATCAGGCCGCAAGATCACCGAAAACCAGATGCCCTTCTGCCGGGGGGAGAACCAACCGCGCGAAAGACGCCCTTTGCCCGCTCCCTGTTCCTCCGCTACTACCACGGTACCGTCCTCCGCTCCCTGGGTCGCCAGCCTCTTGGCCTCCTCATTGGAAGACGTAGTAAGGTTGAAATGAACAATATGTCGCCCGATCCTCTGGGTACTGATGAGCGGCTGTATCTCTTGCGGCAACAAGAGGTCCGGCGCCTCCCGCAGAGAGTATCCGCTACGGGAATGGCTAACGATTTCGTAGCCGCTCTCACGGAGCGTCTGAATCCGCTTCCAGACTGCCGTTCGCGATACGCCAAGCCGCTGCGCGATTTCCTCACCGGAGATATAGCCGTCTCCCGCGCCCCGGAGCAATTCTATGATCTTAGCGTCCATCCGATTCCTCCCCATCAGGACTCCTATCCATCGGAATCCCTTAGCTGTCCGTGAAATCAATCGGAGAGCGGTACGACCCGCGGCCAGTACCGGCTCCCTTTCCCACTGAACCAGCGGTTAATAAGCCATCACGAAAACTCTTTGATTTTATCCCATCCGCTATGAAGAAGCACGATGAAACGTACTGCGCTTAAGAAAGCACCTCACTTCACGCGGATCAACTCGTACTGACGCGTACCCAACCCGATCTTCTCGCCGTGAATCAGCGTCTCCTCCCAGTTCACGTTCGGATTGCTGTCGAGGAAATGGTCGTGACGGTGGTTCCAATCCGGTTTCGCCAGATTGTCCGCGAGTTGGCTGTTGGGATTCGGCGCCGCCTTCTGGCAGGCATCCACCGCTGCCTGGTCCACCGCCACGGGATCGAAGGACGCGAACATGCCGATATTCGGCAGGATAGCAGCGTCATTGTCACCGTGACAATCGCAATTCGGCGAGATATCCATCGCCATATTGATATGGAACGTGGGCCGATCCTGGCAGATTGCCTGGGCATACTCGGCCATCTTGCGATCAAGGAGGTCGCTGGCATCCCACTGGTTGTTGCTGATGGCGTCGAAGGCACAGGCCCCGATACAGCGACCACAGCCCTTGCAGACATTTTGGTCAATACGGGCCTTATTGTTCTCATAGGAAATCGCATTTGATCCGCACTCTTTGGCGCATCGCCGACAGCCCCGGCACTTCGCCTCGTCCACCTGTACCTTACCCGAGGAATGCTGCTCCATCTTTCCGGCCCGGCTACCACCGCCCATGCCGAGATTTTTGACGCAGCCGCCAAACCCCGTCATCTCATGACCCTTGAAATGTGCCAGACTGATGACGATATCGGCGTCCATCAGCGCCCGGCCGATTTTCGCCGTCTTCACGTATTCACCGTTCTTTACCGGCACCTCCGCCTCGTCAGTTCCGCGCAGGCCATCGGCGATGATGATCTGACAGCCCGTCGTCGTCGGATTGAAACCGTTGAGGTTCGCACAGTCCAGATGCTCCAGCGCGTGCTTGCGGCTACCGGGATACAGTGTGTTGCAGTCCGTCAGGAACGGGATGCCGCCCTGCGCTTTCACCAGTTCCGCCACAGCCCGGGCATAGTTCGGACGCAGGAACGCGAGATTGCCGAGCTCCCCGAAGTGCATTTTGATAGCGACGAATTTACCCTCCATGTCAATTTCCTTGAAGCCCGCCGCCAAACATAGGCGCTTGAGTTTCTCAGTCAGCGGCGTCCCTACGATGACGCGAAAATCCGTGAAAAAGACCTTGGCTTTCTCCATTTTGCTTCATCCTTTCCTTCTTGCACAATTATGAAAAACCATTGGACAGAACCCAATTTCCGTCACACTGTCCGCCCGTTCCCTCGGAATCCGGGAACCAGCAACAGGGCGCTAATGACAAGTCCGATAAACAGAGGGTCAATGGGCGCAGCCAGCGCCGTGGAAAAAAGCGCCGCAGCTGCCGTCGATACCGCCATTGAAGACAACGCCCAGCGGGGCGAGATACGGCCCGGCAGGAACACTGCCGCCGAAAGCGGCAGGAAAACGCCGGCGCCACGGAGCGCCATGGACAGATAATTCCACATGAGAACTTGGGAATCCATGTTCAGGATCGCTATCAGACAAGCCGCCGCCATCACCCCCAACACCACGCCACGGTTCAGAAGCAGCATGCGCCCCTCTTCTCCCACTGTCATCAACCGTGCCAGGAGATCGTGCGACAGCATCGTGCCAATTCCCAGTGATAGGCCACCAATGGAGCTGATGAGGGACAGTGCGATGCCGCCGAGAGCAATCCCCCCCAACCACGCCGGCAGATGCTCCGCCAGGAACACAGGCAGCACCAGGACCGGTATCGTCTCCGGGGCGGCGGCGCGCATATACATCCCAATCGCCACCGACGGCAATCCCACAGGGATAACGATCAGCGCCGCCATGAATGCTCCCACCGCTGCCGTCCGAGGCGCAGCCGCCGAGAAAATCGCCTGAATATACGTCTGCGTACAGAGGATACCGACAATCAGCGAGAAAAGATTCGCCATGGCGCCGCTAACGCCCCGTCCCCAAAGACTTTGCCAGGGAAGAACAGGGAACGCTTCAGAGAACACCGGCTCTGGCGGCAAAAGCTGCCAAGCTGTAATCCCGGCAAAAAAGAGGCTGAACCAGATGACGCCCATCTTCAAAATACCGCCAACCCCGGCACTCTTCATGCCGCCAAAAAACGTATAAAGCGCCACCAGCGCCACCAGGACCATTGCCGCCGGCCACGGCCCGATGCCCAGCACCGCCGAGAGGATGCCGATGCCCGGCAGGCCGCTCGCCACGGCGCTGAATAGAATGCCGGCGGAGGAAACGACACTGGCAATTGTCCCTGCCATTTTTCCATAGTTCATCGCCAGATACTCCGGAATCGTCGTCAGGCCTGCCTGTCGAAGGGGTTTGGCATAAAAAAGCCCCATGAGGATAAAGGCAATACCCGAGCCTAGTGTGAACCACCAAGCGGGAAGCCCCACCGAAAACGCCATCTGCGCTGTTCCCACCGTAGCCCCGCCGCCAACGACCGTCCCAGCGATGCTGCCAGCCACCATCGCCGAGCTCGCTGACCGTCCGCCCAGACTATAGCCATCCGTCGATCGGACCTCGCGGGCTGCGTAGAGGCCAGCCCCCATCACCAAAGCAATTGTCAAAACCATGAACCCGACATGCGCCGATGACAGCTCCAACGGATAAACGCCTCCTTGTTTTCCCATTATAGCAAAAAAAAGCGCCGTCCGGCAACGGCTGAAAGAAAGAAAAAGAGGAAAAAGGCGCAGGACGGGCAAGGACCTGGTTATACAACCGCTCCGTGGAAAAACATTCCCTTCAGCGATCAGTCTCAAACAAAAGCGTCACCGGCCCGTCGTTGACCGATGCCACGGCCATCGTAGCGCCGAACTCGCCATGCTCGACTTTGAACCCGTGGTTTCGACATTCGGCCATGAATCTCTCGTACAGCGGCTCCGCCACCTCCGGTTTTGCCGCCCCGGAAAACCCCGGCCGGCGGCTCTTGAGGTCGGCGTAGAGCGTGAACTGAGACACCACTAAGAGCGCGCCGTCAACTTGCGCGAGGGAGAGGTTCATCTTTCCCTCCTCGTCCTCAAATACCCTGGCCCTACAAATCCTGTCCGCCAGGCGGATTGCGTCCTGCTCCGTATCCTGAGGACCGACGCCCAGAAGAATCAGAAAACCGACGTCAATCGCCCCGGCCGTCCGGCCTCCGATCGTCACTGAAGCTCCCTTTACTCGGGTAACAACTGCCCGCATTCTCTCAATCCTTTCCTGATCTTTCCGGAGAGTGACGCTTAACCTTGAGGAGGAGCGCGTTTGCCATCTCCCCCGTCAGGAACTCGCTGCGGATTTCGTCGGCGCAGCCTTGCACGATACGTAAAGACAACTCGTTTTCGCTGTTCATAATGTCAAAGGGCGTACCGTTATAGTGAATTGCGAGGCTAGCAACTTCCTCCTCCGGATTGTATTCCACCGTCCAGAGAAGACGAGGATTGTCAGGAAGTCGTGGCAGAAGAAGCTGCATCACTATTTCCTCAAAGAGCAAAAGCAGCGACTGGACGACATCCTGGGAGATATTATTCTTTCGCCCAAAACTCTCGATTTCCATGTGACAGCCGATGAAATCGAAGTACCGGCTCTCAATGGCGATCGACAGCACCTTGAGCCGACGGATGAACTGCCGCGTCCGTTCACGCTCCGGATGGACGAATATCTTTTCCGGTGTGCCTTCTTCGTAAACGCCACCCTCATCCATATAGAGGATACGGCTGGCGATACGGCGCGCAAAATCCATGTCATGGGTAACGATGAGCATGGTGACGCCACCCTCTGCTGCTACCTGCCGTATGACCGCCTCGACCTCCCCCACCATCGCCGGGTCAAGCGCAGAGGTCGGCTCGTCGAAAAGGAGAATTTCGGGCCTCATGGCCAAAGCACGAACAATAGCGATGCGCTGTTGCTGTCCGCCGGAGAGTTCATCCGGATAACGCAGTGCTTTTTCCGCGAGGCCGACCTTATGGAGCAGCGTCATTGCACGGTCATACGCCTCCTGCCTCGAAAGGCCGAGAAGCGCCTCCGGGGCCGCCATGATATTCTCCACGACCGTCATTTGCGAAAACAAATTGAAGGATTGAAAAATCATGCCGATCTTTTGCCGCAAATGGTCAATGCGAACGTCCGGCGCAGTAATTTCCTGCTCCCGGAAGATAATCTCACCCGAGGTGACGCGCTCCATCTGGTTAATCATGCGGAGAAGCGTGGATTTCCCTGTCCCCGAAGGGCCGATGATTACGATGACTTCCCCTTCGCTGACAGTGAGATTCACGTCCACGAGCGGTGTTGCGCCAGGATATTCCTTTCGCAGATGGGCGATGCGTAGAAGCTCCGTCCGGCTCATGTTCTCACCCCCCGTAGGATCTCCTCTGCCGTCCGCCGTCGCGGATCAAGGCGCGCCAGCAACCGCTCTGTCAGCTGCATGAAGAGCCAGGCGAGAATGAGATACAAGACAGAAATGGCAATCAGCGGCATGAAAGCGTCATACGTACGCGCCCGGATGAGATCCGCCATCTTCGTCAAGTCCTGCACCGCGATATAGCCGACGATGGCCGTGAATTTCAAAAGGTTCACCAAGCTGGCCTGATAGGTGGGAAAGAAAGTGAGCACTGCCTGGGGCAGGATGAATTTCCGAAATGCCTGACGCTCCGTAAAGCCCAAGGCCAACGCAGCTTCCATCTGTCCTTTGGGGACGCTCGCCGCTCCGCTTTGCAGCATCCCAAAGACGTCAAATCCTGTCGTGATGGTAAAGACGACGATTGCCACCGCGTCTCCCCCAATCGCAGCATGGCCAAAAACAACATAATAGAAAAGCATCAGGAGCACCATCATCGGCATGCCGGCAAAGAAGCGCGAAACCAGACGGATGGCGTTGTTCATGGCCGGGATGTTTTCCCGGTGCAGAAAACAGAGAAAAAAACCCAAAACCGTCCCGAAAAGCGCGGAACAGGCCGTGATGAGGAGCGTCGTCCCCATCCCCATCGCGAGCATCTTCCAGCGCCCCTCGTCAATGAGTGTGGCTTTAATCTTCCGTTCCAGCGAGGCGAAAAAGCCCAACTCAGTTCCTTCGTCCGCGCAGACCACGACCAGACATTCATCCACATATGTCGGTGACGAAAAAAAGAATTTCTCCCGCCGTTGCGGCGTAATTTCAATCGCGTTAATTCCGATGTCATACTTTCCCGTCTCGACGCCTACCAGCGCACCCTCAAACGAGGCGGCCAGCTCAATTTTATAGTCGTAACCGCAGTCGGCGCAAAAAAGCGCAAAAAGCTCCATCTCGTAGCCGATTACAGTATTTCCTTTCAGATAAACAAACGGCATATTGATGCCGTTGGAGACCGCGGTCAGAGTACCGTTTTCGCCAGTAAGCGCGGGCCTTTCAAAGTGCTGTTTCCCGTTGTTGCCGGAAAACCATTTCTCCCGCAAAGCCTTGAGTGTTCCATCCGCCTCCCGCCGCCAAAGGAACTCATTCATCTGGCCTGCCAGACGGTTTCCCTTTTCTGATTTTGGGAAGAGAAAGGCGGAAGGGATCTCCCCCAGCGGCGGCGAGAGGGGCTCAATATCGTGCACGCCCTCTTGGAGCAGCGAGTCCACGAAAACCTTTGGGAGAATGAAGGCATCAACCTTCCCCTGACGCAAAAGCTGTACCATGTCGGAAATCGTATCGGGGTAAATGAACTGCGCGTCAGGCCAGCGCTCCCTGGAGACGCGTTCGGCGATGCCACCGGGCCAGCGTGCCACCCGCTCCGGCGAAAACTCGTCCAGCGACACACCCGCCACCGTGCCGGTGACCGCCAACCAAAACAACATCAGCAGTCCGACAGTTCTTTTCATCATTCCAACCATCCTCCCCTTACAGACTGCTGATGGCTTCCGGCGCAATAAACTCAATCGTCTCTTCTCAATTCCTCATAATGCAACGCGATGAAGCGCCCCTTTGGCGGCGGGACTACCGGCCCGGAACGCGTCAGGAACCAGCGCGCCAAATCGTTATAAGTGGAAAGCGAACGAACCTGTATCGTGTCCGATTCAATCCGCCGAGAAAAGTAACGGTAAAAATTCTTTGCGCAGTTGCGCGTGAAGCCGAGCCGGTATATCCGACTGTCGTCCAGTTCCTCTCCCCATAGGTGCAGGTGCACGATGCGGCCGCCCTGATTCCGGCAGTCAGCGAAATCCACGACCAACTCAAATCCACGGCTGTACTGGAACTTGCCGCTGATCAGAGAACCGTCCGGTTTTCGCGCGAAGAGCCAAGCAAACATTTCCCGAAGCTCCTTGCCGCTGAAACCGACTTCGACGAAAACATCATCATAGGGATAAAGTTCTCTAAGTTCCGCTTCCGTCAAAGTCCCTGAACATTCCATCCGGCGAATGCTGCCGGACTGTAGCAGCACGAGATCGACCCCGTAGCTTTCTTGAAACGCGTCCGCTACGATATCGCCGAGCTCTGTCTCCAAGAGGCGGCTCTCGTGATGGCAGGGAACGGCGAACTCACCAATCTTTCCCTTCGAGATCGGACGGTTCGTGTAAAGGACGCGATCCGCCAGGCTCTCAATCTCCTCGTCAAAATCGCAGTTCTCACTGGTGATTTCCACCAGTTTCCAACGCCAGGAAACGAGCCGGTGCGCCGCTGTATCGATCCCCAGATCGAAACGACCGATATGCGTTGTCCCGTAGTTCGATTGAACAATCACGATATCGTTGACGACCTCCGGCGCCGCCATGGCAATATGCGAATGGCCGCCCAGGATCAGATCCACCCGGCAATCCGCCGGCATTTCCCTCGCTAATGCCCGATCGCCCTCGATGCCGTAATGCGTCATCAGCACCACGAGGTCAATGTGTTCATCCGCATGGCGCCTGGACTCTTCCCGGATAGCTTCGTAGGAATCCTTGTAACTGAGCATATCCCGACAGAATGAGTCCGAATCAATCTTGTCAAAGAAACTCCGGGGCAGAAGGCCAATCACCAACAGCTTGACACCTTGCAAATCCCGAACAAGACTTGCCTGGAACAGATGCTTATTCAGCGGTGCGACCATGATATTCGCGTTCAGCACCGGCATTCCAAGGCATTCCTTGAAAATCAGGAGATGTGCGAGACCGTAATCCATCTCATGATTTCCCAGGGAAATTGCGTCTGGACGGATGCTGTTGATGAGCTCAACAGTATTGACTCCCTTATAATCCGCCCCCTGGATATCCGCCTCGAGAATATCTCCCGAAATGCTGAAGAACACCCGGTCCTCACTGGAGCGAACGCGCTTGATGTAATCGGCCATCATGGAGATCCCGCCGTACATGACCAAATCCTTGTCCACTTTGAACATCAGGCATCCATGCCAATCATCGCTGTGCAGCAACGTCAACCGCTTAACCGCCACGACTTCGTTCACCATAGCGTTCCTCCTTCGGCGCGTCAGGACGGCAACGCCAACCGCACGAAGGAATGGCGGCTGACAATCCCCGCTATCTTACCATCCCGCGTAACGGGAAGCCGCTTGATTCGGTTCTCCAGCATGAGCCGCCCCGCCTCCATGACATCTGCGTTCTCGTCCACCGTCATGACCGGCGAGGTCATGATATCCTTCGCGCTTCGCGTCATGAGCCTCTTCATCTCGTCCCGGTGACTGCCCCGGAGACTACCGCCCATGACCATCGAACAGAACTCCCAGAAACTCGGATTTGTTCCTTTCACCCGCTGACGAAGCAAATCGCTCTCGCTGACCACACCAACGACGCGATTATCCCCATCGACCACAGGAACGCCTGAAATATCATATTTGACCAAAAGCCACGCAATCTTCTCGACCAAAGTATCCGGCCGGACCATCACGACCTTTTCTTTCATCAGTTCTTTGATCTTCATATTCGTCACATCCTAAATTCCAGATTCTACCGCCAGTCGGACAAAGGAATGGCGGCTGACGATGCCTGTGAGCTTGCCATCCCGCGTGACGGGAAGGCGCTTAATCCGCCGGTCCAGCATGAGCTTCGCGGCCCGCGTGATGTCCTCCGACTCTTCCATCGAGACAGCGGGCGAGGTCATGAGTTCACTTGCTGTCCTGGCCCTGACCTTCTGGATGGACTTCTGCTTCTCCGCCGAGATGCCGGCACTTTCCAACATAGCTCCTTGAAGTTCCGGGGCAATGCCGGCACTCATCATCATTGCGTAACTATCCCAAAGATCGGCCTGCTCCTTCTCAACCTGATGGCGGAGCAAGTCGCTCTCGCTCACGATACCCACCGGACGCATCTCCTCGTCCACGACCGGCAACCCGGAAATGCTGTTCTCAATCAAGAGCCGTGCAATCTCGGCAATCGTTGTTTCCGGCCGTACGGTGATGACCTTTGTACTCATCATGTCCTTCAGCTGCATTTTCTCTCTCCCTCAACGCTGTAACAACAGCTTGACAAATGCCGACCTGCTGATGATCCCTGCCAGTTTTCCCTGCTTCGTGACGACAACGCGCTTGATCCGACGCTCGAACATCAGCTGCCCCACGGTATCGAGATCATCGTTCTCATCCACGGTGATCGCCGGTGACGTCATAATCTCGCCCGCGTTCTGCGCCATCCACTTGCGCATCGAGTCCTGGTAACTCCTGAGCTTCTCACTACCGTTCACGCCCCAAAGGCATACCTGCCAGACATTCGGCTCGTTGGGTTTGATTTCCTGACGCATCAGGTCCATTTCACTGACGACGCCCAGTACTCTGTTTGCCTCGTCCACGACCGGAAAACCCGAAATCTTGTTCTCGAACATCAACCGCGCAATTTCCTCAATCGTCGTCTCCTTCGATACCGCGATGACTTCGCTTTTCATTACATCTTTTGCCAGCATCGGATTAACTCCTTTCACTTTCTGCCGCCTGAAACGTTTTAGGCATTCTGCAGC
>JAEEGN010000091.1 GCA_016280345.1 Selenomonadaceae bacterium
CTGGATATTGTCGCTGAACTTGAAATTGATCGTCTGAGGCCAGCGCTTCGCCATATAGGCGAGCTCCTCGGCGAACCTCTCCGGATCCTTGTCGCGGTAGACCCGCACCCGACCGTTCAGCCCGCAGAACGTGCAGGGCCCCTTCTCGCCCCACCAGCAGCCCCGGGAGCCTTCCAGCACCAGCGAATTCGGCGTGAAATTCAGGCTGTCCCGGTATAGGTCCGGGTAGGCGTCCGCCAGCGCGAAATAATCGTCAAAATCCGGATACGGCACCTTGTTCATATCCTGCGTGCGGCGGTGGGGCAAATCTTCGGGAATCGGCTCCCCGTGCCGCAGCACCCCGTAGGGCAGCGGGAAATCCTTCTCCCCGGCCAGGATCTTCTCGCAAATCTCGCCGATGATCTCGTCCGCCTCGCCGAAAAACACGTAATCGACGAAATCCCAATGGCGGAGCACCGTCCGGCCGCCGATGTCCATGCAGTGGCCGCCGCCCACCATCGTCACGATCGTCGGGTCCAGCTCCTTGATCCGCTTCAGGATCGAGGCCGCGCCGTTGAGCTGCTGGAACTGCATGACGGCGCCGACGACCCTCGCGCCGGACTCGACGACCCGCCGGGCCGTGTCCTCCACCGTCTTTTTCGCCGCCGCCTTGCCCTTCTCGATGCAGGCGGGAATGTCGCAGTAATTCCAGTACCCGTGATATCCGGCCAGAAACTCGTAATATTCCTGCTCGGTCCCCTTCGGCTTCCAGCCGGTCGTCGGCAGGAACATATATTCCCCGATGCGCC
This sequence comes from Selenomonadaceae bacterium, assembly GCA_016280345.1. GTDB lineage: Bacteria > Bacillota > Negativicutes > Selenomonadales > Selenomonadaceae > RGIG3544. Next base: position 789 of record JAEEGN010000091.1, read on the forward strand.
CCACATGGTAAATCTGCTTGATCAGCTCCGCCGTCTCGCGGCTGTCCAGATTCCCGTAGAAATGAAGGTCCGCGTACTCCACATAGCTCTTGATTCCCCGCGCCGCGAAGCAGGACTTGAACAGCGACATGGCAAGGGAAGGCATCTCCGCGTCAGTGATCGGCGGCACGACCAGCGCAACATCATATTTCTTGTCCAAAGTAATATCTCCCTGCATCTGAAAATTATTCGCCGAACTTTGCCAGCTTTGTCCACGGCGTCGGCCTCCGGCTCTTCCATCTCGTCTCCACGGCCAGCGAAAGCACCCGGCCCTTCATCTCGATCATCAGCTTGTCGCGCAGCAGCTCGTCGACGACCTCCTGCGCCTCTTCGCCGAACTCCTTGGCCAGCGTCTCCCGGGCCACCGGCGCGTTGGCCCGGCGGTAGATCCTGTCGGCCAGCCCGGTCAGCGTGCGGTAGATGGCGGCGGAGCAGAGGCGCGTGTCGCGGATCTCCGTCCTGCCGTCCAGGAACTCCATCTCCATCCGCTCCTGGCTGCCCGACTCCCAGCTATGCTTCCATTCCTTGAAGACAGCCGACAGCCGTCTCAGAGGCTCCGGACTCGGCTTCGCGTTCAGGTTGTCGTACTCGATGGCGATCCCCTCGATATAGTCCTCGTCATCCGGCATCACGCACCGGTACACCCATGACGGGACGAGACGCAGCCCGTATTTTTCAGGATGGGCGCCATACTCGCTCCGCTTCTCGAACAGGATATGCGACAGCCGGGACGGCGGCTGCAAATGTAAAATCATCGGCAGGAACGCCGTCATCTCCTCGTATGCAGACATCGGCTCCCCCGGGAAACCGCAGAGCAGATTCCAGGTGATATGGACCTGCAGCTTCTTCGCGTAGCGGAGCAGCGCGATATGCTCCAGCCCCCGGTTCCCCTTGTTCATCAGCTTCAGGATATCGTCGTGGAGGCTCTCGATCCCCGGCTGGAGCTGGCGGTAGCCGACGCGGGCCAGCCGCCACAGATCCTCCTCGCTCAGGTTCGACTTGATCTCCGTCATGATGATGACGACCCTCGTCAGCTTCTTGGCGAGAAGATCGGGCAGCTCCTTCGTATGCCGGACGCTCTGGATACTGTCGCTGCAAATGAAATAAACGGGCCTCGGCCACGTCCGGGCCATATAGGCGATCTCGTCGGCGAAACGCTCCGGGTCCTTGTCGCGGAACGCGTACACATGGCCGTTCAGCCCGCAGAACGTGCAGGGCTTCTTCTGCCCCCACCAGCAGCCACGGGAGCCTTCGACGATCAGGGTGAGCGGCTTGAACTCGTTCTCTTCGCACTGATTCAGCATCGGGAACTCGTCGGCGGTCGCGATGTAATCCGTGAAATCCGGATACGGGAGCTTGTTCAGGTCCTGCGTGCGCCGATGGGGCAGCTCGTCGGGGATCGGCTCCCCGCGCCGCAGCACCCCGTAGGGCAGCGGGAAATCCTTCTCCCCGGCCAATATCTTCTCGCAGACCTCGCCGATGATCTCGTCCGCCTCGCCGAAAAACACATAATCGGCGACGGCCCAATGGGAAAGGATCGCCTTTCCGCCCAGGTCCATGCAGTGGGCGCCTCCCACCAGCGCCGTGATCTCCGGGCAAAGCTCCTTCACCCGCTTCAGGATCGAATACGCGCCGTTGAGCTGCTGGAACTGCACCACCACGGCGACGATCCTCGCGCCGGACTCGACGACCCGGCGGGCCGTCTCCTCCACCGTCTTTTTCACCGCCGCATGTCCCTTCGCGATCAGCGCGGGCATATCTGTAGTTCCCCATGCCAGATGGTCCGAGGCCAGCCGACGGTAATATTCCTCCCGGCTCCAGCATGCCGTGAGGCCGGTACAGGGCAGGCAGATGTACTCCCCGAGCTGGTCCACGCCGTAATTGCGCCGCATCTCCCTCGCGGTCTCTATATCGCCGAGATTCTCATAAAACCGGTAATCCGCGTAATCCACGAAAGCCCGGATCCCCCGCTCCGCGAGGCACGCCCGGAACAGCGACATCGCCAGCGAAGGTCCGCTCGCCTCGGTGATCGGCGGCACCACAAGCGCCACATCATATTTTTCATTCATAGGAAAATCTCCAAAAAAAGGAGGCGGGAAGCGGACGCCCCGCCCCGTATTCCCTGTTCCTGTTTCTCATTCCCGCGGCATGCCTCCGGTCACGGGCTATCGGGGAACAGACGCTCCGTCACGAAGGGCCGATAAGCCGCCGA
>JAEEGN010000092.1 GCA_016280345.1 Selenomonadaceae bacterium
CCGCCGGAGGATCGGCCCCGCGGCGGCCTCGGCGTCTACCTGGTCCGGGAACTCGTCGACGAGCTGCGCTACGAATACCGGGACGGCCAGAACATCCTGACGCTCACGAAAAAACTCGGTCAGAAAAAAGGCTGACGTGATGTAAAATATTTCAACGCTGCCGATCCCTGCCAACAGCATCTTTTGGCAAAGAAAAAACCGGAGAAGAAAGCCCTTGCTTTCCTCTCCGGTTTTTTGCGCCCAAAAGCTGTCCGGTTCTCCGTTTTGTCACGTCGCCCCGTCGCCTTCGTAGTCATTGCAGGCGGCGATGACAAAGGCTGTCTCGTCCTCCGTCATGCCGTTGAACATCGGCAGGCTCAGCACCTCGTCCGCCAGCCGCTCGGCAAAGGGGAAATCGCCCCGCCGGTGGCCGAGCCGCGCGTAGCACGTCGCCAGATGGGGCGGGATGGGGTAGTGGATGACGGTCTCGATGCCCCGCGCCTTGAGATAACGCTGGAAGGCGTCGCGGTCCCGCACCCGGACCACGAACTGATGCCAGACATGGTCGGCCCCGGGCCGGAGCGCCGGCAATGCAATCCGCGGATTCGTGATGCCTTCGAGATAACGCGCCGCGATCCGCCGGCGCTCGTCGATGAGTTCCGGCAGATGACGCAGCTTGACCCGCAGCAACGCCGCCTGAATCTCGTCGAGGCGGGAGTTCACGCCCTCGATTTCGTTACGGTATTTCACGGCGCTGCCGTAGTTGCGGAGCATCCGCAGCTTCCGCGCCAGAGCCTCGTCGTCCGTCACGATGGCGCCGGCGTCACCGAAGGCGCCCAGGTTTTTCGTCGGGTAGAAGCTGAAGCAGCCGGCTTCGCCGAAGGTGCCGGTCATGGCGCCCTTAAAATGCGCCCCGTGGGACTGCGCGCAATCCTCGATGACGGCGAGGCCATGCCGTCCGGCGACAGCCCGGACGCCGTCCATATCCGCCGCCTGCCCGTAGAGGTGTACCACCAGGATGGCTCTCGTCTTCGACGTCACGACAGCCTCCAGCCGGCCCGCGTCGAGGCCGTGGCAACCGTCGGGCTCCACGAAGACCGGCGAAGCCCCGTTCTCCGTGATGGCCAGGACGCTGGCGATATAGGTATTCGCCGGCACCAGCACCTCGTCGCCGGGGCCGATGCCCAGCGCCCGCACCGACAGCGTCAGCGCGTCAAGCCCGGAGTTCACACCGACGCAATACGGCCGCCCGACGTAGGCGGCGAATTCCCGCTCGAAGGCCTCGCCCTCTTTGCCCAGGATGTACCAGCCGGAGCGCAGGGCCCGCAGCGCCGCTGCCTCGTATTCCTCCTGCCAGAGCCGGAACTGCCGGTCCAGTACCGCCAGATCAATCCGCATGATCCTGCCCCGCAATCTTCAGGAATTCGTCGTAATCCCGGATATAGTCCTTCTCGTCGTAAGGTTCCGACGCCAATACCAAAAGCACCGCGTCGGGGGAGAAATCGAACATCTCTCGCCACATGTTGTTGGCGACGTAAAGACCCTCGTAAGGCTTCTCCAGGTTCACAACCTTCTTCTCCCGGCCGTTGTCGAGGCGGATCTTGCATTTCCCGTGGATGCAGACCAGGATCTGCTCCAGGGACTTATGAGCGTGGTTGCCCCGCACGACGCCCGCCTTCGTGTCGTACATATAGTAGACGCGCTTCACGCGGAACGGGATATCGTTGAACTCCTCCAGCGCCACCAGCATACCCCGCTCGTCACCGTGGGGCTGGAACATATATTTTACAACCTGCAAAAAATCGCACCTCCCGCTTTCCACGCTCGCGTCATGCGAGCCGCAGCCGGTAGAAATCGTGGACGACGGCCCGGGCCCCGAAGCCCTCCTTCTGGGTGACGAGCCCCTCGTTCAGGTATTGGCCCTCCTGTTCGGTAGAGATCCCGAAATCGAAATACTGCCGGTCCGCGTACACTTCGGTAATCAAATGGTCGATGACCCGGTCCAGCGCCCCGGCGGCCCGGCCCTCATCCGAATTCGCCATGTACTGCGTGTGGACGACGCCGCCGTTTTCAAAAATCACGGTGCCCGCCGCCAGCCGCCCGTCCAGCTCGCCCACGTAGAGACGGATGTTCCGGGGGAACCGCTCCGCCAAAAGCGCCAGCTCCGCCCCGGTATGGACGGCCTTCGTCTGATGGTACTTCTGCAGCACCTCGTTTTCCAGCGCGATGAAGGCGTCGTAATCGTGGCTCTCGCGGACCGCGACGCCGTTCTTCTTCCCCCTGGCGACCATCCAGGCGCGCCCCTTGAAGTACTTATAGCGTTCCGGCAGCCAGATGGCCGAGGAAAGATCCCGCCGGATGAGTTCGGCACCGCTGCGGTACAGGGCGTAGCGGTCCTCCTCCGCCGGGTAGGCGGCGTAGATATGGGGCAGGCACTTGTAGATGAGCTCGGTGCCGCCGTGTTCCGCGAGATACTCCTTCAACGCCGCCACGATTTCCAGCATCAGGGCGGCGGTCATTCGCGACCCGGTCAGGAAGCCGCCGAAGGTCAGCCCGCCGTGGGAAACGACGGTTTCCCCGTGCCGGGAGGCGGGCAGGAGCGCCACCAGCCGGTCTTTCTCATCGAAAAAGAGCAGGGAAGCGTCCTCAAACCGATCCTGATGGTACTCCATATAGCCGCGCTGGAAGAAGAAATGCGCGTTCTTCGCGGCGGCGGCGAAGGCGTCCCAGGCGGCGCGGTACTCCGGCGCGTAGGGCTTGATCCCGATCATGGCGTCACCTGTCCTCCGCTTCGGCGTAGCCGACGCCGGAAGCGCCCATGCCGTTGCCGTTGTAGAAAAGATACAGCTTATCCTTGTAGCGTACCTGCACCGGATAGCAGGCCATTTCCGCGTCCCAGCCGGTCGCCGATTTCCCCAGTTGCGCCTTATCGTCCCCGTCAAGGCGCGTCCAGTGTGCGCCATCCTCTGACCGGGCATAGCCGATCACGTACTCCTTGGTGACGAAGTCCCGGGTGTAGAACATCTCGTAGCCGCCGTCCTGCCGTGGATAGACCTTGGGGCGACCGATGCGGTATTCCTGCGGTGCGGTCGTCACGCAGCGGCAGTCGTCCACCGCCGGGATATGCGTCCCGTCCGCCGAAAAGGTGTACCAGATGTCATAGACGGGGTAGGGAATACCGTTGATGACCTTCCAGCCATCGATGATGGCGTAGTAGATCCGGTAGCCGTTCCGTTCCCGCAGCACCGTATGAATACAGCGACCGTAGCGACCCGTATCCGAACGGTCCATGACCGGCGCCTGGGAGCAGCGGCGGAAATGACGGCCGCCGTCATCGCTGACCGCCAGGCCGGAAAAGGCGCAGAACTTGACGTTGGCGACGTGCTGAAAGCCAACGTAGTACAGGCGGAGCTGCCCTCCGTCCCCGATGATATCCCCGAGGATAACGCCGTTGTCGTCGAAGCAGCCGGGCGCGCCCACGTCCAGCGCCGGCTCGTCATAGACGGCGACGATCTCGCGGGGGTTGTCGGCGGCGACGTCAATCCAGGCGATGCGGCTCACCCCGTCGGCGTCCCGGATGCCGCCCCAGAGACGGATGATATCTCCCATGCGCCGGGCGTGGGGCGTCATGAAGCCGGTCACGTCCCAGCCGTGTTTTCCCTCCGGGCAGAAAATCAGGCCCTTCTTTTCCCATTTCATGCCATCAAGTCCTCATATCCCGAAAACGATCTTGCTGGAGAGCTTTTCCGCCTTGAGCGGCGGCACGCGGTAAATCTGCCCCGGCGCGGTGTCTTTCATCAGCGCCACCCCGCCGCCGATGAAGCAGTTTTCCGCCACGGTGACGTTATCGCCCAGGGCGCTGTTGATGCCCAGGAAGCAGTAGGGGCCGATATGGCAGTACCCCGACACCGCCACATGGGAGGACAGGAACACGTGATTCTCAATGACGGAACGATGGCCGATATGGTTGCCGCTCCACAGGACCACGTCATCGCCAATCGTCACGTTCCGCTGCAGGACGTTGTGCTCCAGGATGAAGCAGTTGTCACCGACACGCACGTTGCTGCCGATGAAGGCCCGGGAACTGATATAGGAGACGAGGGAATAGCCCATCGCCTTCATGGTCTCGTAAAGGCGGGCCCGATCGTGATTCAGCCGGCCGTAAGCCATGGCGACGAAGGCTTTGTACCGCGCCGACGGATAGCGTTCCGGCAGATCCTCCAGCGACAACACCGGACGGCCGTCGATTTCCTTCAGATCGGGACGCTTTTCCAAAAACGCCCCCTCCGCCGCGAAAGCGCTGACCGTATAGGGGGAGTCAAAAGCGAAATAATCGGCCGCCAGTTCTGCTGTTTCCCCAATTCCAACTATTACGATATCATGTTCTTTTTCCTGCTTCATGGTTGTTTCCCCGCTGCGACAAGCCGCAATAAATCGCCTACGGTCCGGCATTTCACAATCTCTTTCACCGGCACCACCACGTCGTAGATTTCATCGATGGCCGCCATGACCGCCATCGCCGCCAGCGAATCCCAATCCTCTTCCGTTATGGCACGATTATCCGTTATCGTATCTATAGGAATATCGAATATTTCGGCCAGTCGTGCGAAAAATTCCGTCGTCTCCAAAAGAATGCCTCCCTGTTTCGAATGGCTGCCGGGATCAGATCACCCAATATGAACGATCGGGCAGGATGCGCGACCGCTTCATCCGAACCTGGTTCAGCTGCGCCAGCTCCTTCAGAGCGACGGTTTCCCCGGGATAATCGGCATCGTTCAGTTCGTCAAACACGATGACGCTGCCCTTGACGCAGTTTTTCAGCACGTTTTCCAGACAGACCTTTGTCGGCTCGTAGAGCGCCAGATCGAAATACGCCAGAGCGACGACGGTTTCCGGGTGCTCCGCAAAATACCGGGGCACCGTTTCGGTGACGTCCCCCTTGACGAACGTCATCTTCTTGATGTTGTACATGGCGTTTTCGTCTTCATGGTACTGGGCCAGCGCGTTCAGGTACGCACAGTAATCCTCGGACACGGCGTAGCCGCCGCCCTTGATGATGTCCGATCGCTTGTCCGCGTCCCCGATGGAGCTTTCCGGATAGCCTTCGAAGGTATCGAAGCCCACCAGCCGCCGGGCGTGGTTGTACGGCTCATGGATGGCCCGCAGGTTCTCCATGACGATGGCGTCCTGTCCCCACCAGAGGCCGAATATCATGATTTTCCCCGGAACGTCCAGAATTTTCCGGTACATCTCGTCCAGGAAAAAGATCTTCGCCAGCGCGGAGCTGCGGATGTAGAGCCCCATATTGGTCAACAGATGCTCGTCGGGCAGGGGGCGGCGACGGAACAGGTCCAGCAGGTTCTTGCGGACGGCCTTCTTCCGCTCATCCGTTTTGGAGTGAAGCGCGTATCCTTCGCCCACCGTTTCCGTCGCATCTTTCTTCGATGTCAAATCGCTCATGGTTTTCCTCCTATGGTATTCGTATCAGGCAACCGCCCCAGGAATAGCCGACGCCAAAGCCCATCAGCATGACCCGCATGCCGCTTTTCAGCACGCCGCTGTCCAAAGCCCGGACGAGGGCAATGGGGATGGAGGCGGAAACGGTGTTGCCGGTATCCGCCATGTCGAGGCAGAACTTTTCCGGGGGAATCTTCAGTTTCTTCCGCAAATGCTCCAGCATGAAGGCGTTGGCCTGATGGAACACGAAGTAATCGATCTCTTCCAGAGTCCGGCCGCTCGCTTCCAGCAACCGCCGCGCTGTCTTCGGCACGGCCCGCAGGGTGAACTGGAAGATTTCCGGGCCGTCCATGAAGAGGTACGGGGAAGCCCCTTCCTCCCGCCGGCCGGCGCTGCCGCGGACGATCAGATTCGCCGCGCCGGCGCCGTCGGTGCCGAGGACAAAGGGGCCGATCGGTTCGTCCGCCGCCGTTTCCTCGCCGGCAATCCAGACAGCGGCGGCGCCGTCCCCGAAAATGGGCCGCGTCGTCTTGTCGTCCGGGGCCAGGTATTTCGAGTAGGTTTCCGCCGTAAGCAACAGAACGTTGCGGGCCGTCCCGCTTTCGATGAGCCCCTTGGCGACGGCAAGGCCGTAGATGAAGCCAGAGCAGCCCTGGTTGACGTCCAGTGCCCCCAGCGCGGCGGACAGGCCCAGTCTCTCCTGCAGCAGGCAGGCGGTGGCGGGCAGGACATAGTCCGGACTCTGGGTACAAAAGAGCAGGAAATCCACCTGCTCCCGCAGTGCCGATCTTTGCCCGAAGAGACGCTCCGCCGCCCGCGCCGCCAGATCCGAGGCGCATTCGTCCGGGGCGGCGATATGGCGCTGCCGGATGCCGGTCTTGGCGTAGATATCCTCCGCCGGCCAGTCCAACGCCATCTGCCGCACCAGGAACTCGTTGTCCTCGACGGCCGCCGGCAGCTCATAAGCGGCCGCTTTCAGCACCGCTTTCATCCCGCGTCCCCCTCTTTCCCGTCCGCCAAAACCGACAGGGGCAACTTCATCTTCTTGAGGAACCGCTCGAGATAGCCCCGGCGAAAAGCCTCCGTCTCCACCGGTGTCGGGTTGAGATTGCCGGGGGCCGGTTCCTCGATGTACTGCCGTAATTTCGCCCGGAACTCTTCCGGTCGGACCACCGCCCGGTCAATATCCTTTTCCAGCGCCGCCCGGTAATCGGGTTCGGTGATGAAGCGGCTCATCGCTGCCCGGAGCTTTTCCGGCGTATCGAACTCGATGCCGAGCCTTTCCTGGCCGATGAGGCTCTCACCCAACGCGTCATCCTGCCGCAGCGTCAGCGGCGCCCGGCCCGCCATGGCGGCGAACTGCATCATCAGCGTCCCCCCC
>JAEEGN010000093.1 GCA_016280345.1 Selenomonadaceae bacterium
ATCTATGGCGATGGAACTTACGTCAGAAAGAGATGTCTTTTCCACTGCATCATGGACCCAATAGAGCAGGATGGAAGCCAAGGATTTCTCGTCACAGCGGAGAAGGCGGGACGCCCTGGCGCGAGGGACATCCGCCATGACGAGCATGGCATACCCCTCGAACATGAGAGTGAACCGGCTGTTCTTCCGCTCAAAAGGGGCGTTTACCTGCACGATGCCGCACTTATCGCACAGCACCTTGGGCCGACGGCAATGGACATAGCAGGGATAGAAGAGGCAGTCAGCATGCCGCCACAGCCTCTCTTCCGTTTCGTAGCCGTATCGCTTAGTTGTTGCGCCGCAACGTGGACACGGAATGCTAGCCTTGGCGCGGATTCCAACATGGATATGGATTTCTGATTTTTCGGAGTCAAATTCAGCTCCTTCGACATACCAAGGTTCTTCTAGTTGTAAAGAACCAGCCAGCATTTTGTCAAATCCATTCATCATTTTGCATCACCAGTTCTATAATACCATTTCTACTACTTTGGGAGTAGAGCCAAGATTTTTGACGGGGAGGCGGGCAAGATGGCAGGTGGTAAGGATATCCGGGGTCGGCTGATCAGGAAGGCGGCCGGGTTTGCCGGCAAGGCCGGGCGGGTCGGCGGGACGTATCTCGCGGCGGGGGTTCGCGTGGCGGAGGAGACGGCCGCCAGTGTGAAAGATACGCTTCGCAAGCAGCGGGAGACAGCGGGGATCATCGACCGGGCTTCAAGGCGGCTGTATGAGGCGGCCGCCCGCTTCGAGGCGGAACGGGAGGCCGGCGCCGAGACGGCATCCCGGCTGGAGCGGCTGGAGCAGGAGCTGATGGCGGATGCGTTTGCCCGCTTCAGCCGGCTGTATGAGCGGGCGGTGAACCGGACGCTCCGGCTGCGTGAGGAACAGCCGGGGATGGATATGACGCTGGAAATGCCCGTGCCGGAGAAGTATGAGCCGCCGGTGTCCGCCGGAGTCCGAGGCGCGGCCGTCGGCGGCCTGTCGGCGGCTTCGATGGTGGCGCTTACGGCGCTTCTGGGAACGGCGTCAACGGGGACGGCGATCGCGGGCCTGAGCGGGTCGGCCTTGATTGGGGCGACGCTGGCTTCTTTGGGTGGCGGTTCGCTGGCGGTAGGCGGACTTGGCATTGCCGGCGGGCTGGCGGTGGTCGGCGGTGCTTTCGCGATTCCGGCCGTGGCCGTGGGTGCCCGTTTTTGGCGTGACGATGTGGAGCGGAATTACGATATGGCGCTTCGCTACGAGGAAAAGGTCATCGAAGCCGTAGCCGAGACGGATGCGAAAAGGCGGCGGCTGCGGGAGGCGGGGCGGTTCGCCCAGTCCCTGTACCACGATCTCTCAGTTCGGCGGGCGGTGCTGGATATGATACTCGACATTTTCGAGCGGAGCCTGTCTTTTGGGCGGACCCGGGAGGCCTTCGCGCTGTCGGGGGAGATGATTGCTTTGATGGGAAGGGCGATGAGCATTTCCTATCGCCTGGATAAGACGCCGTCCGATTCGGCCGCCTGGTCCGAGTTGACACTGGTTTCATTGGCTTTTAGCCGGGTTGAGCAGCAGTTGGGGGCCTATATTTCTTCTCTGGAAGAAAAGTATCGCCAGGAAGCGGAGGCTATTCTTGCCGCTCGGGAGCGGCGCGATGGGGAAGACGCGGGATGAATGGCATTGATTCAGGTACGGGAGGCGGGTGCGATGGAGACGATTGGGGCGGCGGTTTGGCGGCTGCGGGCGGAGACGGGCGGCAAGCTGCCGAAGGCGCAGGGACGCCTGCTGCACGCGGCGTTTTTCGGGGCGCTGGGGGCGTTTTCCCCGGCGCTGGCGACACGTCTTCACGATGCGTCCCGGCCCAATCCTTTTTCGCTGTCACCGCTGGCACTGTCAGATGGTTTGGTGATGGACGGGTCACGCGTCCGCCGGGGGGATGTGCTGGATTTTCGCGTGTCGGCGCTGTCGGAGGAGTTGAGCGATTTCGCGCGTTATCGGGCGCCGGATTCCCTGCGGATCGGGGATATCCCTTTCGCGGTGGAGCGGGTGATGACGGATCGGGAGGAGCATCCGACGGCGGGTTTCCTTGATGCTGAGGCCCTGTATGAGGAATGCCGGACAGCGCCGCTTGTCCAAAGGGCGGTTTTTCACTTCCTGTCGCCGGTGATGTTCCATGTGGGGCGGAGCGACTATCCCTGGCCGTCGCCGGGGCTGATATTCGCTTCGCTGGCCGATCGCTGGGCCGCGGCGGGATTGCCGGGCGATTTTGAGAAGACGGCCGCGCGTCAGGCAGCGGAGGGAATCCTGCCGATGGACTGGCGGGGCAATACGGTGACGGTGACAATCAAGTCCCGGCAGAAAAAGCAGGCGTTCCTCGGGACCTTCGCCTATGATTTGCGGTCGCTGCCGGCGGAGGCGCGGCGACGCTTTCTGCCGCTGATACGGTTCGCGAACTTTGCCGGCGTGGGGCGGATGACATCCCAGGGCTTCGGACAGACGCGGACGATCTGGCGCTGAAGGCGACGGGGCAGCGGCGAAGGGAAAAGCCGTGGAGGGATTAAAATGCCTTCCCGAAATGATGGTTGAAAAGAGCACCGGTAAAAGAGCATTTCGGTAGCAATAACAAATATCGCTTGAAATATTTATTTCCCCGGTGGTGGGAGCCGTTTGCCGAAAATGCCGTTTCGGTTGCGATTGGCGGGTATGGCAGACCGTTCGCCCGGAGAAGTATGGAAAAAGCAGCAACCCCGCCGCAGAGCCTTTTCTGCGGCGGAGTCGCTGCTTATCTTTTTTGCGTTTCGGTTTTGTTATACGTCTGTTTTCAATCGTGCATGGTGAAGGCGGTATCGTCGTCAATCATCGCCAGCATGAGGTCGGCCAGTTCGGGGTCGAATTGGCTGCCTTTGCCTTTTTCGATTTCGGCCCGGACGACGGCCTGGGAGAGGGCGGCGCGGTAGCTTCGGGTGGAGGTCATGGCGTCGTAAGCGTCGGCGACGGCAATCATACGGGCCGCCTTCGGGATGGCGTCGCCCGTCAGCCCCTCGGGGTAACCTCGGCCGTCGTAGCGTTCATGGTGGGAGCGAGCGCCGATGGAAAGCTCCGGAAATTCCTCGATCATTCGCAGGATGCCGGCACCGATGGTCGTGTGGGACTTGATGACGGCGTATTCCTCGTCGCTCAATCGCGAGGTCTTGTTGATGATGGTGCCGGGGATGCCGATTTTCCCGATATCGTGAAGCAGGCCCATCTGGTAGATTTGCTCTTGCCGCTCCGGGCTTTCACCCGCCCGCTCGGCAATCTGCCGCGCGTATTTCGCCACCCGTTCGGAGTGGCCGCGGGTGTATTCGTCCTTGGCGTCGATGGTCTTGGCCAACGCCAGCACCGTCTCGTGGAAAAGTTTCTGGCTGGCGGTGAGACGATCCCGGGCAAGTTTCGTCTGGGCGGCGACTTCGTATTCCAGGTTCTGCCGCAGGTACTCGAACTGCAGGATGCGACGAACCCGGAGCAGCAGGACGGGAGGCGCGAAAGGTTTGCGGATGAAGTCCACCGCGCCGATACGCAATCCTTCCTCCGTGGCCGCGAGTTCGTCGCTGGCGTCGCTGGTCAGTAATACGACGGGAACGTTCTTGAGCGGCGTGATTTCCTGCATACGGCGCAGTACCTCAAGGCCGTTCAAGCCGTCCATGTCATATTCCAGAAGCATCAGGTCGGTTCGGTTCTCCGCCAGCCAGGCAATGGCCTCGCCGCCGTTGGTTACTTCCGAGACGTCGGCTTCGGTTTTGAGGACGGAACGGAGAAGTTCCCGATCCGGGGCGTCGTCGTCCACGATCAGGATATGCGGGCGTTTCCCGCCGTAAATAAAGTGGTTCATGTTTTTCCTTCCCTTCCAGCCATCGGCTGTGTTTCATTATCCGGCAGGGAATCAGAGGTTATCCTGGTCACGCTTCGATGCCGAAGCGCTGCCGGGCTTCCTCTACAAAGGCGTCGTAAAGGGCCAGCGTTTCCTCCGTGTGAGATTGGATATAGGCCAGGGATTCCTCCCGCGCTTCGGGATTGTCGAGGAGGGCCTGACCGGCTTCCTCCAGTGCCTTCGCCGCTTCGGAGAGGCGGACGCCGCCGACGGTGAGGGAGGTGGATTTGAGGGCGTGGACGAAGGCGGTGAAGTCTTCCCATTTTTCCGCCGCCCGGGCGTCCCGGATTTTCTGCTGGGTTTCGCCTTTGCGTTGGCAGAACATGGCGAGGAATTCCCGGTACATCTCCTCCATGTCGCCGCTGTACTGCATGCCCAGCGCCTTGTCGATGTGGAGGTCCTGTGCCTCGGCGGGCGCCGGGACGGATTCGACCACTTCCGGTTGCTCCTCCGGCGGCGTTGCCGGCGTTTCCTCCGGCTCTCTGATCTTTTCTGGCGGCAGATACTTTTGCAGCATCCGCTCCAGCGCCTTGCTGTTGATGGGCTTCGAGAGGTAATCCGTAAAGCCTTTTTCGAGGAACATATCCTTGGCGCCGGCGATGGCGTTGGCTGTCAGTGCGATATAGGGAACGTCCCGGCATTGGTTCTCCACCATGGCCCTCGCTCTCTGCAGGGTTTCGATGCCGTCCATGTCCGGCATCATATGGTCGAGGAATACGATGTCGTAGCGATTTTGGGAAATCTTTTCCAGGCAGTCGGCACCGCTGGTACTCCGGGTCATTCGGATCCGGGTGCGTTTCAGCAGGCTTTCGACGACGAAGAGGTTCATCTCGTTGTCGTCCACCACCAGAATATCAGCGTCGGGAGCGATGAAGTTCTCACGGTAGTTCTTCTCGCCCATGACGAATTTTTCAACGCGTTCCTGGAAATTGCCGATGGGCTCGGGGGAGACGATTCGCTGCGGGATGGACACGGCAAAGGTGCTGCCTTCGCCGTAAACGCTGTCCACAGTGATGGTGCCCTTCATCATCCGTACCAGGTTCAGCGTGATGGACAGCCCCAGACCGGTGCCTTCGATATTGCGGTTTTTCTGTACGTCGAGCCGTTCAAACTGGGAAAAGAGCTTGTCCCGGTCTTCGTCACGGATGCCGAGGCCGGTGTCGATGGAGAGGAGGCGGAGGGTGAGATTTTCGCCGTCTTCCGCTTTCTCGCCCCGGACGGCGAAGGTGACGCTGCCCTTGGGGGTGTATTTCACGGCGTTGTTCAGGAGGTTCACGATAATCTGGCGGATGCGGACTTCGTCGCCTTCCAGTTGGTCCGGTAAGGACTCGTCCACTTCGACGTGGAAGGAGAGTCCCTTCTGTTCTGCCTTGAACCGAATCATGTTGACGATGTCGTTGAGCATGGAACTCACTTGATACGGCCCTTCGACCAGTTCCATCTTGCCCGACTCGATTTTGGAGAAGTCCAGGATGTCATTGATGAGGGAGAGCAGTGTTTCGCCAGCGCTCTTGATGTTCCAGGCATACTTCCGGATGGCGTTGTCATGGGCCTCCCGCAGTACCATCTCGTTCATGCCCAGCACGGCGTTAATCGGGGTGCGGATTTCGTGGGACATATTGGCGAGGAAGGCGCTTTTCGCCTCGTTGGCCCGTTCCGCTTCGTCCCGGGCAGCCCGAAGTTCGTCGCTTTCCTCCGCTTTGAGGGCGGCGGTGAAGGAGTAAAGCGTAAAAACGCTGAACATCAGCACCAGGAGCCCGAAAACCCAGAGGATGATGTAGTGGATGCGGGCGATGGTCTCGGTGAAAAAGCTCTTTTGGGCGTAGCCGACGAGGACGTCTTCCGAGCCGGGGATGTCGGCGGCACAGATGAGGTAGTCTTCCAGGCCGATGATTCCGTCAAGAGGCATGGCTGCCGTGTGTCCCTGCTGGAGGCGAAGATTGGCTGTAGCGTATCCCATCGGCGTGCGCCGCGCGGCGTCGAAGAAGGCGTCTGTTTCCCGAAATCCCTCATAGGGAACAATCACGTGACCGGTACTGCGTTCACAGATGAAGAACCGCTTCATCGCGGCATCGTCCGGCAGGCGGAATTTCTTCGCCATCGCGTCGGGGCGGTACTGGCGATAGAGCATATAGCGTACGGTGTCTCCCTGTCCAACAGGTACGCTGAAGATGATGCCGGCGCCAGGGTAAATCTGTGAGATACTGTCGCCCTGGAAAGTGCTGTTACGCTGGAGACTGGCGGCGCTGAGAGGCTCGGTGCCGGCCACGGTCGCGCCGGTGACGTCGGCGATTCCCGTCTCAGCCAGCGGTTCCTGGGCATTCAATGCGTCGAGGATTGCCTGCGGGGAGGCGGACTCCCGCTCCAGCAGCGTCCCCATCCCGGCCAGAAGGGACAGTTCCTGGTCAAAGGCCGTGCGGAGACTTTCTGCCCGGGATTCTGTCCAGGCCGCGGCGAAAGCGCTCATCTCTTTCTGGAGGAGTGAAGTCGTCTTTAGATGGACGAGGTAGCCCAGTCCGAAAAGCATGACTACGAAGATCAGGAAGCGCACGGCCAGCCTTACGGCGAATGTAAATATACGGCGCTTTCCCTGGCGTTTTTCATCCTTTGCCAACGGTTTCCACCCCTTTCAGCAGCCAATTCATTTCTTTCCGTATATACGCCGCTCGGATGGCTTCTCCCTCCGAGCAGTGCCGCTGTCCGTCCCGGTCCAGAAGTTCTCCGGAAAAGACGGGCCGCCCGTGCAGGACGTCCAGTTCAGCCGCTTCTACCGCGTCCTGCTGCTCTGGTGTCACCCAATCGCCGAAGGAGGAAAGGCTCAACGTCCAGTGCAGGAGTCCCGGCCAGAAGGTGTCCCCCCCAGTGAGCTCACCGAGGAAATAACGGCGGAAAAGCTCGCTGTAAACCCCTCGCCAGTCTGTCTTGATGGCGGTCAGATAGTGGCGGTGCTGGGGGAATGCTTCCTGATAGCCGATGTAATCGATGCCTGCCTGCTCGGCGGCGTCTGCTGCTGAATGGCCATCCTGCTGGTAGGTCAGAATGTCAGCCTGCGTTTGCCAAAGTGATGCCACCGCCTCGCGTTCTTTGTCCGGAGCGTTCCAGTTGCCGGTCCAGACGACATGGACCCGGGCCTCGGGATTGACGCTCTGAGCGCCCAGCGCGAAGGCGTTGATACCGGCATTGATTTCCGGCGACGGGAAAGGGGCGATATAGCCGATATAGCCGGTTTGCGTCCGCTGGCCCGCCAGGATGCCAGCCAGATAACGCGCTTCATAGAATCGCAGGGAATAGGCAACAATGTTGGGTTTCTCGCAGCCGGCATCGGCTATGCAGAAAACCATCTTCGGATATTTCTCCAACATGGCGGTAATTTCCGGCGTGGCGAAATGGCCGGCCAGGATGAAGAAGCGGACGCCCTGTGCCGCCATGGCTTCGATTACGCTGCGGCAGCTTTCCGGTCGCGGGGTAAGATGTTCCCGGACGATGAGGTCAACGCCGTATTCCGTCGCCGCCGCCATAGCACCCTGGAAATGGCCCTGGTTCCAGCCAGCTTCGTCCCGGCCGCCGGAAATCAGGAAGCCAATGCGCGGGCGGCTGGTGTGAGGCGCTACATGGAATTCGGAAACCGACACCAGCGTGCAGGCCAGGATTGCCAGGGACACGCCGATGATGAATACGCGCAGTCGTCGGTCCATCTGCGCTTGCGAGGCGAGTTTCATGCGTCATCCCCCTTTTCACCCGGCCTGGATTTCACCATGTTGGCGACGATGACGAAAGGCGCGTAAATGAGAATGTCCAGGATGAGCCATATTGCTTGCAGAACGCCGCCCATGAACGAGCCGGTACTGAGGGTTCCGCAGAGGATGGGCGGTACCATCCAGGGAAGGTCGAACTTGAAGATGGGGACAATGCCGGCGCTGATCGCCAGCCAGCCGGTTAAAACATTCGCCAGCGGCGCCAGGAGATAGGGCAGAAGAAGGATGGGATTGAGCATGACGGGCAGGCCGAAAACAATGACTTCCTGCAAATTAAACACCAGCGTCGGCAGGCAAAATTTGACTACGGAGCGTCGATCTTCGTTGCGGGCGAATACCAGAATGGCAATGGCGAGGCCCCAGATGTGAACCGTACTGGCGTTGAAAAAGACGCTCGTGAAGAGGTATTCGCCCGCTCCCGCCTGATTGGCCATCTGGGCCGGGTTATAGACAGTCCGGATAAGCGGCGCCATAAACATATCGCCGTGAAGCCCGAACCACCAGAAAACGCTCTTGAAGAACTGGAAGAATAGAGCCAATCGCAACGTATTCGCGGATTGCTCCGGGGTAAAAGACGAAAGGAGCCCGTCGAGGAACGGTTCCGCTTCCCGGTGCAACGCAGCCATCAGGAAAAAGAGCAACATCGTAAGGAGGACGGAAGGGAAAAGCCGGATGTATTTTTCCACCCGGGGCGACAACAAAGCGTTTTCTCCCCAGTGGAGTGAGTGGCGCTGGGAAAGCCAGGAAAACACGCGGGCGGCTACTGCTGCGGAAAGGGCCGCGGTCCAAAAGGAGCCGATGGATACTGAGCTCGCCGTTCCTCCCGGCGACGCGGTCAGGATTGAATGCCCTGCCAGAGCGCAGAACGTGGCAATCCCCGGGTCACCGCCCCAAAGCTCGGCTAACGGGCGGGCCAGCGACATCGTCATGAGCAGACCGATGAAGCCAAAACCGATTTGAACAACTTGCCGATAACGTTCCAGGGTTTCCACCAGCGCTGAACTGCGATATTCCTCGCCCTGCAATCCATTGGTCAGGACGGATCCAAGTCCCAGCCCGTCCGGCCCCAGGAGCGGCCCGTAGGGATTGAGGAGAAGTTCCTGGGCCGCTGCCAGGACAGCTATTGTCAGCATGAACGGCAGCAGGCGGAAAAAGGAATTCTGGAGTACCGCCATGTAAGGATTGCGGGAGAGCCGGTCCGCCCAAGGCTCCAAAACTCTCTCCACCCAATCGAAGAATCGGTCCAAAGCGTGTTTCCCTCCTTTGCCGTCCGTGGTGTAGCTTTTTTCTGGCCATCGTCAGCGTTCCATGCAAAACGCCCCGGCGGCGTCCGTTGCGGGAGGGCCGTCCGGGGCCTGGTTCATTTTCTGGAGTTGTCTGCAGGGGGCGCCGCTTCCGGGGAAGGGGACAGCGCCTTTGCTACCCGGTCCGTCAGGTCCTGCGGCATGAATGGCTTTTTGATGTAGTCCTTTACACCCATCAATCCGGCCTTTACGACCGTTTCCCGGTCGGAGGATGCCGTGAGGAAAATGACCGGGATATCCATCAGGTCCGGTCGCTTCCGTATGAGTTCCAGCGTCTTGATTCCATCCATGATGGGCATCTTGATGTCCAGCAGGACGAGGTCTACCGAATGCCGTTGCATAACATCGATACACTGGAGACCGGAACTGGCTAGCAGGACATCGTATTTCCCAACTTTTTTCAATATGATCTCGGCCATTTTGAGATTCATGTCGTCGTCATCAACGACGAGAACAGTGTTCGTTGCCATGGCAGTTGCCTCCTTCTGGCGACAGGTCTGAACCGTATGCTGCCGCAATCATTTGTCATGCTTCTGATGGTATCATGGAAATTATACTCCCTGGAGCGGGGCACTGTCCACCGGGAACCGCCGGCGTCACGCCTGCCCCTTGAAACGGGAACCGGAAAAATCCAGAGTGGCAAAGTAATCCGCCAGGGTTTCCGCCCGTCGGATGAGCTTCACGGAGCCGTCTTCCTTGAGCAGCAATTCGGCGCTTCGGAGTTTGCCGTTGTAATTGAAGCCCATGGCATGACCGTGGGCGCCGGTGTCATAGATGATCAGGCGGTCGCCGATGCGGATTTCCGGCAGCCAACGGTCGATGGCGAATTTGTCGTTGTTCTCGCAGAGGGAGCCGGTGACGTCGTACACGTGATCGCAGATGGCGTCCTCCCGGCCGGCAACGGTGATATGATGATAGGCACCGTACATCGCAGGGCGCATGAGATTCGCCATACAGGCATCGAGTCCAATGTAATCCTTGTAAGTCTTCTTCTCATGCAGGACGGTTGCCACCAGCCAGCCGTAAGGACCGGTGATGGCGCGGCCGGACTCCATGGCGATGGCCAGCCCGTCAAGGCCGGCGGGCTTGATGATCTCGTCATAGACTGTCTGTATGCCTTTACCGATGGTTTTGAGGTTCACGGCGTTGTCTTCAGGATGGTAAGGAATCCCGATGCCACCGCCAAGGTTGACGAACTCCAGCCGGATGCCGAGTTTCTGGTAGATCTCCACGGCAGTCGTGAACATAAGGCGGGCGGTATTGATGAAGGAATCGGCGTGAAGCTCGTTGGAGATGACCATGCAGTGGAGGCCGAACCGCTTTACGCCGCGCTCCTGGGCAATGCGGTAAGCCTGCAGGAGTTGGTCGTGCATCAGGCCGTACTTCGCTTCTTCAGGCTTGCCAATGATATCGTTGCCGGCCACACAGGCTCCGGGATTGTAACGGAATGAGAGGCAGTCCGGGAAGCCGGCGTGTTTTTCCAGATAGTCGATGTGGGAGATGTCGTCGAGGTTGATGATGGCACCCAGCTGCCGGGCTTTCTGGAACTCATCCGCCGGGGTGTCGTTAGAGGTCAGCATGATCGCTTCGCCGGTGATACCGGCCATCTCCGCCAGACGGAGCTCCGCCAGGGAGGAGCAATCCGCGCCTGCACCTTCCTCGCGCATAATCTCCAGCAGATAAGGATTTGGCGCCGCCTTCACCGCGAAGTGCTCGCGGAAGGAAGGCGCCCAGGCAAAGGCGGCAAAAAGTCGCCGAAGATTCTGGCGAATCGCTTTTTCGTCGTATATATGGAAAGGCGTTGGGTACTCGCGGATGATTTCCTCCAGCCGCGACGCACTCACCGGGAATGTTTTCTTGGGCATGGAACGAGCCTCCTCTGTTGATATGTAACACTTCCATTATACAGGACTTCGCCGGAAAAGCAAGAGCGGCGGACGGTCTTGCGGAGCGTCCCGTCCTGAAAACTTTTTGTCGGTGAAACAGGTTTCCCGTTTCTTTTTCCTGTCCTTTGTAGTAAAATTGAATCATCAAGATTGGGAGGTCATTGCATTGGTAAAGGTTCGAACGCGTTTCGCCCCGAGTCCGACGGGGTATATGCACATCGGCAATCTTCGGACGGCACTGTACGCCTATCTCTTCGCCAAGGCGAAGGGGGGCGATTTCATCCTGCGGATAGAGGACACCGATCGGGCCCGCTATGTGGCGGACGCGGTGGATTTCATCAAGGATTCGCTTTCGGCGGCGCATATCGTGCCCGACGAGGGACCGGATATCGGTGGCGAGGTGGGGCCGTATGTCCAGAGCGAACGGCAGGAAATTTACCGGAAATACGCCGAGGAGCTTATCGAGCGGGGGTATGCTTACCGCTGTTTCTGTGCGCATGACGAAAGCCGGGAGGAGAAGGGTTTCGCTGGCTATGACCGCCGATGCCGTGACCTCGCGCCGGAGGAAATCGAAGGGCATCTTGCCGCCGGCGATTCCTACGTGGTCCGCCAGAAGATGCCGCTGACCGGCACCACGTCCTTTACTGACGTCATTCACGGGAATATCGTCATTCAGAACAGCGAGATTGAGGATCAGGTGCTCATCAAGCGGGACGGGATGCCGACATACAATTTTGCAAACGTGGTGGACGACCATCTGATGGGGGTTACGCATATCATTCGGGGGACGGAATTCATTACTTCGACACCGAAGCATGTCCTGCTCTATGAGGCCTTTGGCTGGGAGATGCCGGCCTTCGTCCATCTGGCTCCGGTCATGGGAAAGAATGAGGACGGCTCGGTTTCGAAGCTTTCGAAGCGTCACGGGGCAACCAGTTTTGCCGAACTGACCGGCATGGGCTATCTGCCGGAGGCCATTACGAATTACGTGGCGCTGTTGGGCTGGAGTCCGAAATCGAATCAGGAACTCTTTACGATGGAGGAACTGAAAGCAATCTTTACCCTGGAAGGCCTCAGCAAATCACCGGCGGTGTTTGACTACGCCAAGCTGGACTGGTTCAACGGCGAATATTTCAAGAAAATGACGGACTTCGACTTCTCGAAGCTCGCCCGGCCCTTTGCCGGGGAACTCACGGAGGAACTGGACAAGAAATGGCTCTATCTCTGCGGCCTCCTGCGAACCCGCGTGGCCCGCTTCAACCAAATACCGGAGCAGATCGCGTTCTTCCGCGAGCTGCCCGCATATGAGGCGGAGCTGTTCATCAACAAGCGCAACAAAGTGACGCCGGAACTGGCGGGGACGATTTTGCCGGCGGCACTGACGGCGCTGGAGTCGCTGCCCGATTGGACGCCCTATGCCATTGACTCCACCATGCAGGGCGTTGTCCTCCGTAGCGGACAGAAACTGGGGACTGTGATGTGGCCACTTCGCGTTGCGCTTTCCGGGCAGAAAGTCACGCCAGGCGGCGTCACGGAACTGCTGTATCTCCTGGGACAGGAAGAATCCGTAAAAAGATTGGAAAAAGGTATTGCCAAATTAAAAGAAATGGTGTAATATAAATGTGGCTCCTTCGTCAAGTGGTTAAGACACCGCCCTCTCACGGCGGGTTCACCGGTTCGAATCCGGTAGGAGTCACCAATCGACACCTTCCCCGGAGCATTCGCTCTGGGGTTTTCTTTTCGCCGCCGGACAGGCGGGATAGGGGAGGACATCCCATGAGCCACATGATTTCGTCCCAGCTCAGGGTCGGCCGCATTTTCGGGGACCGTGAGGCCGGCGAGTACGTCTATATGCCGGCCGGCGAGGTGGGATTACCGGAGCCGGTGTTCGTCTTCGAGACTGACGGCCGTTGTGAGGATGTGTCCCTGACAGAAGCTCTGCGCCTGATTCGCGTGCTGGGTCTGCGTCCTGTCTGCCATCCTCGCCTGGGAGACTCATCCTGCTGACGGCGACGCGTGAAAGGAGCCGATTCTTATGATAGCCATCGCTTCCGGCGATTTCCTGAAGGAGTTCACCTTGATAGCCGACCGCGCCAACGAAGAGGGGGAGACGTTCATTGTCCAGCGGCCGGATAGCCGTAATGTAGTGTTGATGTCGCTGGAAACCTACAATGCAATACAGAAGAAGCTCTATGAAGCGAAACGGAAAGAGGCCGGCGAGTGACGCCGGCCTCTTTCCGTTTCGCTTCATAGCCGTTACCAGTTCAAGAAAGGATTATACATCTTTTCCCGGCCGATGGTAGTGGCCGGACCGTGGCCGGAATAGACCACCGTGTCTTCCGGTAGCGGCAGGAGTTTTTTCTTGATGTTGCCAACGAGTTGCGGCTCAGAGCCGCCGGGGAAATCGGTACGGCCGATGGAGCCGGCAAACAGGGTGTCGCCGCTGAAGCAGACGCCATCGCTTACGAAACACACGCCGCCCGGTGAGTGACCCGGTGTATGGAGCACCTGGAAAGTGAGGTCACCGAAGCGCAGAGTATCTCCCTCGTTGAGGAAGTGCTCCGCCGGTTTTGAGAGGGCATTGTACCCCATGAAAGCAGAGAGATTCGCCCGAGGATCGGTAAGCATGACGGCATCGGCCTGGTGAATGTAAAGCGGTGCGCCGGTGGCCTCGCGGATGGCGTCATTGGCGCCGATGTGGTCACCGTGGCCGTGGGTGTCCAACACCGCTTTCACTGTAATGCCAGCCTTCTTGATGTAGTCCAGAATGACCGGTCCGTCACCACCGGGGTCGATAACAACGCCAATCCCGGCTTCATCGGAAACAACGTAGCAGTTAACCTCAATCGGTCCGACGATAAAGCTCTTGATCTTCAATCCGATACACTCTCCTTTGCGTTCCCTGAGGTCAGGGAACGTGTCACGCTGTAAACATCTTTCAGGCGTCGCAGTTTTGTCAGGATCTGGTTGAGCTGCTGAGCGCTTTTCACGTCAAGCCCCATGATGACCGTTGAGGTTTTGTTGGCACGGTTGGGCTTGGCATTGATCGAGCAAATATTGACTTTCATTTCTGACGGGACCGCCAGCAGCGTTGTCAGAACGCCTGCCTGATCGTTGCAGGTGATGGCAATCTGGACGGTATAGACCTTGTCAAGGCCCACATCCCAGTCTACCTCAATCATACGCGAGACGCTATCCGGGTCCGCGACAACATTGGAACAGTCCGCCCGATGAACGGAAACGCCGCGGCCGCGGGTGATGTAGCCAACGATTGGATCACCGGGGATGGGGTTGCAGCAACGGGCCAGGCGCACCATGAGCCCGGCTTCTCCCTCAACGAGGATGCCATGGCTGGATTTCTTCGCAGTGCCCTGGGTTGGTTTGAGCTCAGAGAGAAGCTTCGAGATATCCGGCGACTTGGCGCTCTGAAGCTCCTTCTTATGCATCTCCACCAGCTTCGACAGGATGCCGTTGATGGTAATACCGCCATAGCCCAACGCTGCCAGCAGATCGTCCTCCGTCAGTATATTGAGCTTCTTGGCGACCTCGCTGAGACGGCCTTCCTTCAGCAATACCTTCGGTTCATAACCGAGGCGCTTGGCTTCCTTCTCAATGAGCTCGGTGCCCCGGGCGATGTTTTCCTCCCGGCGGGCCTTCTTGAACCAGGAGCGTATCTTGTTGCGGGTGTCAGAAGAGGCGACAATATTCAACCAATCAGGGCTGGGGCCATTATTGGCCTTGTTGGTGATGATGGAGACGATGTCACCGTTCTTGAGCTTGTGTTCCAGCGGCACCAGCTTGCCGTTGACCTTGGCGCCGACACAGTGGTGGCCAACTTCGGTGTGGATGCGGTAAGCGAAATCGATGGGAATCGAGCCTTTTGGCAGATCGATGACGTCTCCCTTGGGCGTGAATACGAAGACTTCATCGGAAAAGACGTCCACTTTCAGCGCTTCGACGTATTCCCGGGGATCGCTGAGCTCCTGCTGCAAGTTTACCATCTGCCGCAGCCAAGACATCTTTTGGTCGAAATCCCTGCCGGCGCCGACACTCTTGCCTGCCTCCTTGTATTTCCAATGGGCGGCGAAGCCGTATTCGGAAACCTGATGCATGGCGAAGGTGCGGATCTGGATTTCCAACGGATAGCCCCGGGTCATGACGGTGGTATGGAGCGACTGATAGCCGTTGGACTTCGGCATGGCAATGTAATCCTTGAAGCGGCCCGGCATAGGCTTCCACATGGCGTGAATGACGCCGAGGACGCCGTAACAGTCCCGAACGGAATCCACGAGTACCCGTACCGCCGAAAGGTCGTAGATTTCACTGATGTCCTTGTTATCCCGCCGCATCTTCTTGTAAATGCTATAGAAATGCTTGGCCCGGCCGCGAATTTCCGCTTTCATATCGGTTTCTGCCAGCCTCTCCCGGAGTTGAGCCATGGCCTCGTCTATGAATTCCTGCCGCTCCTGCCGCTTCTGTTTGACGCTCTCTACCAGATCATAGTAGATATCGGGTTCCAGATAGCGCAGGCACAGGTCTTCGAGTTCGCATTTGATATTGGATATGCCGAGGCGGTTCGCCATCGGAGCGTAAATCTCGATGGTTTCGCGGGCGATGCGGCGCTGCTTGTCTTCCCGCATGAAGCGGAGCGTCCTCATGTTGTGCAGACGGTCGGCAAGCTTGATGAGGATGACGCGGAGGTCCTTCGCCATTGCCAGGAAGAGCTTTCGATAGTTCTCGAGCTGCTGCTCTTCCTTCGATTTGTACTCAATCTGGCCGAGTTTTGTTACGCCATCAATGAGCATAGCGACTTCGTCGCCGAACTTTTCCTGCATCTCCTCGATGGTGTATGTGGTATCCTCCACTACGTCATGCAGCAGGGCGGCGCTGATGGTGGCCTCGTCCAGATGCATATCAGCAATGATGGAGGCCACGTGGAGCGGGTGGATGATGTATTCCTCGCCGGAGGCGCGCTTCTGGCCCTCGTGAGCGGCACAGGCCAGCAAATAGGCGTTCTGGATCAGGCCGAGATCAGCGCCCGGTTGCGTCTTTCGCACGGTCTCGATGATGTCGTCAATGGATATTGAGGCCAATTGGTCCGTCATGCCGGGGCACCTCCATTCGGTCCTGGAATCATAAGGTCAAAGCCTGGAGCACGTGGAATGTAGTCATTTCTGGTCGAGCAGGGTTTCGGTCTCGGTCTTTTGATTGTCCTTTCCCTTCGGTAATTCAATCTGGCAGGCGATGACTGTCTCTCTGTACTGTCCGCTTTGCTTGTCATGAACCTCGAATACCTCAAACTTGCCGCCGCTCTTTGGGCAGGCCTCGGCCAACGTCTTACTGGTGTATCGGTTGATCCGTGTGACCGTCAGGTTTTCCTGGCGCTCTTCTTTCTCCGTCAGTTCCGCATCCGCCGGAATCATATCCACCAGGCCGGCATCCATCCGATGCTCTGCGTTCGCAGCGACAGTAATATTGAAAGCCCGGCCTTCGATGAACACGACGACGTATTTCCCATTGCCGTAAGAAGTGTTACCGGCGTTTTTCGTTTCGTTGGCGTATTCTTTCGCAAAGCGCTCTTTACGGTCACCGATGCCGGCCCGGGGACAGACATCGCGGTCATTCGGCTTCTCCGGCGGGGCTCCTACAGGACGCGGTGCAGATGGTGCGACAGGGGCTGGGGACGGCGGGGTGCCGCTTGCCGTTGGCTTTGGCTGGTCACTTCCGCCGCAGCCGGCGGCGAGCAGCAGGAACACGGAAACAATCAACAATCGTATGGCTTTCATCATGTTGTCCTCCTCGGTAAACTAATGGGACAAATCATTATATCCTATAGTATATCCCTTCAGCAGGGGTTTGGAAAGAGGATTTTAGCCGGCATTCGTTTTTCGCGTCATCGTTCCGGGGAACCCTCCCGGAGGAGGCTGCTCACTTCCTCCAGGAGACTGGGCAGCATTGGATAGAGATTGCGTCCGGGACAGGCGGTATCAAAGTTCATGTCGCGGTGTCCGGTGATGGTATCTGCGTTGGGTTTGAGTCCGTAAATCCGACAAAGGGAGACCAGTAGCTCGGTCAGGGATTCGAGCTGCGCGTAGGAGGGGAACTCCCACTCGAAGCTGCCACTGAGGCAGATGCCGACGGTACTTTCATTGAAAGCATAAGCATGGGCTCCGACGGTTGGCAGCGGACGACCGCGTTCGATGGTGCCGTCCTGACGGATGACATAGTGGTAGCCAATGCCATTCCAACCGTTGCTGATATGGGCCCAGTGGATACGCTCTGCCGACGTGTCGCCCGCGGGTACGCCGACGTGGTGGATGACAATGCCCCGTGTTACCGGCCGAAGGAATAGGGGACCCGTGAAGAAAAAGCCTGTCTCCTCGACCGGAATGCCCTCCCTGGGTGCAGTGTCCTTTGCCGGATCGTAAAGGACTAGACCACCGCTCCAGGCGCTGAAATCCGGTACCAGCGGCTCAACGACAGGCGGCGGCGCGTTTTTTGAAGAATGGAGCCGCGTACGAACGGTCGTCTGACCGCTGTTCGCGGTGCCGCGATGACGGACCGCAGCCGCGGGAAGCGGGGCAAGCAGGCATACAAGCAAAAGAAGAGCGCCGATCCTTCCGCCAATCCGTTCCTTCCAGGACATAGATTCCCCTTCTCTGTTGATTATCAAGAAAAAAGCCGCCAGCAGGTGGCGCCGGCGGCAGCTCTTTTCTTATTTGAATAACTGGCTTACCGAGCGGTGCGACTGGATGCGGATGATGACGTCGCCGATCGTGTCAGCCAGGGAGCGAACGACGATTTTCGGAGATTCTTTCTCCGGCGGCAGGGGAACCGTATCCGTGATGATGAGCTTTTCCATGTTGGATTCATTGATGCGCTGGACTGCAGGTTCGCTGAGGATTGCGTGGGAGCAACAGGCGTATACCGCTTTGGCGCCAGCCCGTTCCAGGGCCCGGGCGCCCTCGCAGAGGGAACCGGCCGTATCGACGATATCATCGATCATGATGCAGGTCTTGCCCTTGACCTCGCCGATGAGATTCATCACCTCGGCCCGGCCCGGTTCAGGGCGGCGCTTCTCGATGATGGCGATGGAGGTGGACAATCGGTCTGCCAAAGCGCGGGCCCGGGTAACGCCACCAAGGTCCGGTGAAACGACAACCGGGTTTTCCGGCTTCAGATCCTCGAAATATCCGGCCAGAACCGGGGCCGCTGCAAGATGGTCAACCGGGATATCGAAGAATCCCTGAATCTGGCCGGCGTGCAGATCGACCGTGATGACCCGGTCAATGCCTGCCGTTTCCATGATATTGGCGACCAGTTTTGCGGAGATGGGCTCACGACCGCGTGTCTTGCGGTCCTGACGCGCGTATGCGTAATAGGGGACAACGGCGGTGATGCTGTGTGCCGAGGCTCGTCGGCAGGCATCGACCATGATCAGGAGTTCCATGAGATTGTCGTTGACTGGCTGTGAGGTGGGCTGGACGATGAAGATGTCACGTCCGCGTACGCTCTCGCCAATCATGATCTGTGTTTCGCCGTTGTTGAAGCGGCTGACAAGGGCATCGCAGAGCCGCACCCCGATGTGGGCGGCAATATCCTTCGCGAGCTTCGGGTTCGCGCTGCCTGCCATGATACATAGATCTTTCATGCTTGCCATTTGTTCTACGACCTCCATCCGATTGCCGAACCGATAATGGATATTCCTTCCCTATTATAAATCGTCGGTTGAAATAATGCCAGTTTTATTTTCAGGCAGATGAACATATGAGAGGGAAAGCAGAATGGCATTAATTCTTCAAAGCAAAGAGACTTTGATGTCCGCATTGGAATCAGGTTTTTTTCAAGGTGTATGGGTTTAAAAATCGTATGGTGGGAAAAGATATGATATAATTGAATAAATGATTATGAGGCCGTTGGTAAAAGGCATGGTAAATGGAAATGTTACGATAAACCCGGGGAGGACTCATTCATGTCGCTTCTGGAGGAAACACTGGTCCGTATTGAACCGCCGGACGAGGCTGCGGCGGCAGCCATTGAGCGCCGGCTGGCCGCAAGGCTGGAAAGCGGTGGGCTGGAACTTGGAGAGTTGCGTATCTTGCTCACGAAATACGCTGCGATTACCCGAACGGCGGAAGGGGAGACGCCGGGAAAATGCACTATCATTTGTTGCGCAGATCATGGCGTTGCCGCGATGAAGGTTAGCGCTTATCCACCTTCGACGACGGTGCAGATGACGGAGAATTATCTGATTTCCCAAGGCGGGGTAGCCAACGCGCTTGCCAATTTCGCCGGGGCAGAACTCCTGGTAGTGGACATGGGAATTGCTGCGCCTACGGAAAATATACCCGGTCTCATCCGCCGTAAAATTGCCCCGGGGACGAATAATTGTGCCGCCGGCCCCGCCATGAGCCGGGAGCAGGCAATTCGGGCCGTTGAGACGGGAATCGAGCTGGCGGCAAAGTGCGTAGAAGCCGGCTGCCGCTGCTTCCTGCCGGGGGAAATGGGAATCGCCAATACGACGAGTTCTGCCTGCGTGGTCGCCTGTCTCTGCGGGCTCACGCCGGAACGGGCAACGGGACGGGGTACGAATATTTCTGACGATCGCCTCCGGGTGAAGATTGAGGTCGTGCGTCAGGCATTGGCAGTTAACCAGCCTGACCCTACTGACGGGCTTGATGTTCTGGGAAAGGTGGGAGGCTTCGAGATTGGCTGCATTGCTGGCATTATACTCGGGGCGGCGGCCCATCACGGTTTTGTCGTGCTGGATGGGTTCAATACCGGTGCGGCTGCATTAATTGCCCAGGTACTGTGCCCGCTGATCCCGCACTATCTGATGGGTTCCCATTTGGCGGCAGAACCGGCCCACGGTGTGATTCTGGAAAAGCTCGGTCTCCGTCCTTATATGGATATGCAATTCCGCCTTGGGGAGGCAACCGGATCTTCAATTGCCGTAAATCTTCTGGACGCCGCTTTGTTGATGCAGCGATCTTTGGAGGATCCGGCGGCAGGGGAGGGGTTTTTCCATGAAGTCATGCCGCCGAAAACGCTGCCGCTTACGGATAAGACCTTTGATTTCTATCTGAAGACCTTTCCTTCGCTGTCGGCACCGGCGATGGAGGCCTGTCAGCTCCGAATTGACAATCTCACGAAGCCGATCTACAGTCTGGGGTATTTGGAGCAGATTGCGACGGAACTGGCGGGTATCATGGATGACGAGCGGCCACCGTTGGATGCGGCGCGAGGCTTGCTCGTCTTTGCGGACGCTGAAATGAGCATGGCTCAGCAACAGTTGACGGCGGCGTTTGCGAAACATGCCGGGGCGGAAGTCACAATCGCTCGTCTGCGCAGGGACCGGCCGCTGACGGAGGCGTTCGGTTTCGGGCGCTCCATGGCGGAGAGCATTTCCTTTGCGAGTCCTCTTTTGGCAGTAGCCCTTTCGGGTAAAGAAAGCGCGACAGAACGGGCGACAGCGCTTCGTCAGGCGCTTCTTGACGAGGATGGTGCGCTTCGTTTTCCGGCCGAAGATTTTTTGGCGAATGTGCCGGAGAAATACCAGACATCGGTCGCCGCACTTTTGGGCGCAATTATCGCCGGGGCGCACAACCGTTCTTTGATCGTTTTAGATGACGAGGCGACGGAGATTGTCACTCGTTATGCTGAGGTTCTTTGCCCAGGGCTTAAGCCGTATGTTCTCCATACCCAACCGGGATTGCTACGACTTCGGATGACGGCTGGTGGGGGCTGTATTGCGTGCCTGGGGATCAAGATCGTGGACGCGGCACTCCATATGCTGAACGATATGAAGACCTTTGCGGAGGCTGGCGTAAGTGTCGCTAATGACGGCCCGGGTGCAGGGCGGCAGGTCGAATGAGGAATCAGTCGGGTTTAACCGGTTGGAATATGCCAAAGCCGCCGGATCTCACGCTTGCTTCCGTGTGATCCGGCGGCTTTGGCGTTTTTAAAACGGGGTCAGTTCCTTGGAAGAGATACCCGACGGACCGGTATATGGCGGCTGTAGAACCAATAAGCGACCAGGATCATGACCGCGGTGGTTGCCCAGCTGACGAGATAGCAGAGCATCAGCGTTTCGAATGTTGGCGTTTGAGGAAATACGAAGGCAACCCATGCCAAGCGAACGCCGCAGATGCCGATAATTGCCAGGATTGCCGGAGGCAGGGAAAAGCCGTAGCCCCGGAGCGCTCCGGAGAAAACGTCGATGATTGCGTTTAGAAGTTCCGGGCCGACCACATAAAAGAGCCGAACGGTGCCTAAACGTATGACCTCGGGATTATCGTCAAACAGTCGCATGAGCGGCGTAGCGAAGGAGAGAATGAAGGCTGTCATTAAGCCCATGCACAAGGCGTTTAGTCCAAAAGAGAGAATCGCTGCCCGGCGACATCGGACCAAGTCACCGGCGCCGTAATTCTGGCTGACGAAAGTTGTCGCCGCTTGTCCGAAGGAGTAGATGACGCAGTATATATTGATTTCGATGGTGAAGGCTGCGCCGGAAGCCGCCATCGTGTCGGCGCCCAGACTATTGATGGCGGATTGGATGACGATGTTCGCCAGCGAGAATACCCCGCCCTGAATGCCGGCAGGGAGACCGATGCGCACAATCTCCTGAAGTCGTGCCCAATCCAGACGAAGGGCAGCGGGCTCAAGATGGATGACGCCCTGAACCCGGCGCAGGGCGAGGAAGAGGATGCCACCGGCCGTTCCCTGCGCCAGTATGGTTGCCAGTGCCAGTCCGGCAGAACCCCATCCAAGAAGCGCCGTGAAGAGATAATCGAGGGCTGCGTTCAGAGAACTGGCGGCCATCAGTGCCAAGAGGGGCGTTTCCGTATCGCCGCGGCTACGGAAAATAGCCGCCTCGAAATTGTAGAGAGACAAAAAAGGCATTCCCAGAAGATAGACGCGAAGGTAAATCTCCGCCATATCACGGACTTCTTCCGGCACTGCCAGCCAGCCCATGATATGAGCTGCCAGCGCTTCACCCAAGGCCAATACCAGGATGCCTGCGGCGGCGGCCATGAGGAACGCCGTATGTACGGATGCCTTCGCCTTGTCTGGTTCCCGGCTGCCAATATAACGAGCAATCATGACGTTGGCGCCCAGTGATAGTCCCAGGAAAAGATTGACGACGAGACCTATCAGCGACACGTTTGTCCCTACCGCCGCCATTGCGTGCGTGCCGATGAAGCGCCCGGCAATTACCGTGTCCGCCGTATTGTAAAGCTGTTGCAGGAATCCGGTCAACGCCAGCGGCAGCGCGAACAGGATGATCTTGTCCCAGAGGGAGCCGTGCAGCATATCAATCTCACGCGAACGCATTTCAAGACGCCCCTTTTTAAAATTGTCTCTATTATAGCATGGTGCGGTGCGTCTGCTTTTATTTTTTTGTCAAGGTGGCGTTTTTTTATTTCCTTATGGACTAAAACCATGTATAATAGACGCGGCCGTTTTAAAGCGGTTTAACGGGGGCGGACCCGTTTTCGACGGTCCCGGAGGAGAACCCCCGAGATGACGTTTGAAATAGAGGAGAAGGAAACCTTGAGTGAAGAATGGAAGCAGGAAATTGAAAAACGCCGTACCTTTGCCATCATTTCCCACCCGGACGCCGGTAAGACAACACTTACGGAGAAGTTGCTGCTTTACGGTGGCGCAATCCACCTGGCCGGCTCCATCAAGTCGCGCAAGACGCAGCGCCACGCTGTTTCAGACTGGATGGAGATTGAGAAACAACGCGGCATTTCGGTCACATCCAGCGTGTTACAATTCGATTACGGCGGCTGTCGCATCAATATCCTCGACACGCCGGGCCATCAGGATTTCAGCGAGGATACCTATCGAACCCTGATGGCGGTGGACAGTGCCGTAATGGTGCTGGACGCGGCCAAAGGCGTTGAGGCACAAACGAAGAAATTGTTCAGGGTATGCAGTGAGCGTCATATTCCCATCTTTACCTTCGTCAACAAGCTTGACCGCTTCGGCAAGGCGCCCATCGATCTGATGGACGAACTGGAGAACGTTTTGGGGATCCGCTCCTACCCGATGAATTGGCCGGTGGGGTCTGACGGCCGTTACCGGGGCGTTTACGATCGTCAGACGAAGACGGTGGAGCTTTTTGAGGCAGATGAGACGCACGGACAGAAGGCCCGCGTTTCCGCAACGTATACGTTGGACGACGATGCCCTGAAGGAACGACTGGATGAAGAGGTGTATCAGAGCCTTCTGGACGATATTGCTCTCCTGGACGAGGCCGGGGAATCCTTCGATCGGGAGCGGATTGCCTGCGGTGCGCTCACACCGATGTTTTTCGGCTCGGCGATGACGAATTTCGGCGTCCAGAATTTCCTGGAGGAATATCTGCGTCTGGCGCCGTCGCCCGCGTCCCGGGCTTCGTCTGACGGGCTCATCGAGCCGGAAGACGAACGTTTCTCCGCCTTCGTGTTCAAGATTCAGGCGAATATGAATCCGGCGCACCGTGACCGGCTGGCTTTCATCCGCATCGTCTCGGGCCGGTTCGAACGAAATATGAACGTCTGGCACAGCCAGTCGGACAAGGCCATAAAGCTCTCCCAGCCACAGCAATTCCTGGCCCAGGACCGCCAGATTATCGATACCGCTTATCCCGGAGATATCGTTGGCCTGTTCGACCCGGGAATTTTCGGCATTGGCGATACGTTGACAGACCTTTCCCGTAAATTTCGATTCGCGGATTTCCCGGTTTTCCCGCCGGAGAAATTCGCTCGCGTCCAGGCGAAGGATACCATGAAGCGCAAACAGTTCACCAAGGGCGTAGAGCAACTCACTCAGGAGGGCGCCATTCAGCTTTTCCAACAGCCGGGGGCCGGATCAGAGTCGTATATCGTCGGTACTGTCGGTACTCTGCAGTTCGAGGTGCTCCAGTATCGCCTGCAAAGCGAATACAACACCGAGGTACTTCTGACCATGCAGCCTTTCGAGGTCGCCCGTTGGCTTGCCTTCGGAGACGGTCGCGAGGTGACGCCCGTTGCCTTGCGCGGCGCCGACCGGGGAATGTTCGTTTACGATCGTGAAGGGAATCCGGTTCTGCTCGTGAATAACGAGTGGGCGCTGGGCTGGATCACTGAGAACAACCCTGGCCTGTTGCTCTATCCTGTACCTCCGGACAAAGACGAAATATAAAGAAAGAACCCCCCTCCTGGCAGGCCTGCTTCTGCGGGCGAACCGGGAGGGGGCGTGTTTTTCCCGGCTTTAGCGTGACACGCAAAGCGGTTGATGGCGGCCGGATGGGACTTCGTACGTGGAGAATCTTACGCAAACCTTCATAAATCTTGATTTTGTCTTGAAAAAACCGCTTATACCCCTTGCCACGCCTGTCGCATTATGTTATAGTATTCCCCATAGGCGGATAGCGGGGGCTGGGCGTCTTGCCGGGAGGAAACATGGGCACTCTGGGTGAACGGGAGCCTGCGATATCCTGCCTGCCGTGTTTTTTTATTTGTTTTGCAGGAGGAGATACTGAATGAAGAAGACTCTCGTATCCGCTCTGACCAGTGCGCTGGTCATCGGCGCCGCGTCCACTACGTTCGCGGCTGCCAACCCGTTCGAGGATGTGCCGGCTGACCATTGGGCCTATGACGCAGTGGCGCAGCTGGCTGCCGACGGCGTCATCGAGGGCTACGGCGACGGCACCTACCGCGGCGACCAGGAAATCACCCGCTACGAGATGGCGCAGATGGTTGCCCGGGCCATGGCGAAAAGCAATGTCTCCGGCGCCGACAAGGCTATGATCGACAAACTGGCCGCTGAGTTCGCCGATGAGCTCAACAGCCTCGGCGTTCGCGTTGCCGCGCTTGAGAAGAAGGTGGACAACGTGAAGTTCCATGGCTTGTTCCGTTATACTTACGAGCGCGAGCGCGTTAAGGATGACGGTAGCTATGGCCGTCTCAACCATCAGAACACGAATGATTTCCGTCTCCGTCTTCAGATGACGGCGAAAATCAACAAGCACTGGGAAGGCAAGGCGCGTGTGGAGTACAAGGGCCCCATGGACAGCGCGCGGAACGCTACGGGAGGTACCGGTGATGTGTTCCTGAACCGTGCTTATGTGGAAGGTAAATACGGCGCGACGACGATTGACCTCGGTCGTTTCCCCGGCTTCACGGACGTGGACGGCGGTCTCGTCTTTGATGACGAGCTCTCCGGCGGCCAGATCGTCTTCGGCAACAAGGCCAACGTCAAGCTGGTCATCGGCCGTTATTACGATAACTATGCCGGCACGCTCGACAACAAGACCGTAAGCTATCAGAGCGTTGAGGTCAATTCGGACCCGAATAAGAAGTTCCGTATCGGCGCCGCTTATCATCATCTGGGCAACGGCAACTTCTTCCGGAATGATACGTCCGTTGGCGGTAAGCGTTATAAGGACAAGGATATGAGCATTTGGGAGATTGGCGCGGGTTATCGCTTCGACAAGAATCTCGCGTTGAATGCCGCTTATGCCAAGAATACAAAAGGCGATATTGACAGCAAGTTCCTCAGGGCCTGGACAGCAGAGCTCGCGTATAAGGGTGCCAATGCGAGTGATCCGGGGTCCTTCGGACTTTTCGCGGCATATCGCCATGTCGGCAATCGGGCCGTCATCATGCCGACTTACAATCCGTGGATCTATGGCAAGAAGGGCTGGCACGTCGGCGCGAAGTACACGGTGTTCCAGAATATCGTGGGCATGGTTGAGTACTTCAACGGCAAGGTGCTGGATGGCAATAAGAGTACCAATACCATCTTCGCCCGTGTCGAGTGCTACTTCTGATTGAGAGAAGATTCACGCGTTTGCGTTGGTCATTCAAAAAGGAGCGTCCGGTGGGCGCTCCTTTTCATATTGCGGAAGACAGATAACGGAAGGAAAACAAAAGGCCCCTCTTCCCGGTACCAGATTCCGGGGAGTGGGGCCTTTTTTCGCGTTGTCGTTACGGATTCTCCCGTGCCATATATTCGCGGGCTGCTTCACAGGCATTGGCGTAGGACTCCGTCACCGCGTCCATCAGCCGCTGGAGCTCCCCTTCGCTGTCGCAGGACCGCAGACCATTGAGGGCGGCATCGACTGTTTGGACGAGCTTATCCATGCTGAGGTTCGACGCGGTGCCCTTGAGAGTGATCAGGGCTTTGTTCGCCATGGTCTGGTCGCCGATGGATAATCCTTTCATGAATTCCTCAAAAGCCGGGTCATAGAAGAACTTTTCCAGATACTGGCAATAGAGCCCCTTATTGCCCATGAAGCGTTCCAAGCCTTTCTCTGCGTCCAGGACTGCTGCTTCCTTTGCCTTTTTCTCCGTCATTTCAGTTTCCCTCCCACTGGCCGCTCAGCGCATGAATTGGTCGATTGCCTTTTCCAGACGGGCCAATGCTTCGTGGTCATTTTCGTGTACCGATTCTACGATACAGTGTTCCATGTGGTCTTTCAAGATGATTTTGCCGACGCCCCGGAGTGC
Organism: Selenomonadaceae bacterium; assembly: GCA_016280345.1. Classification (GTDB taxonomy): domain Bacteria; phylum Bacillota; class Negativicutes; order Selenomonadales; family Selenomonadaceae; genus RGIG3544. Next base: position 26,350 of record JAEEGN010000093.1, read on the forward strand.
CGCATCCACAGCGGAAATCTGGAGAAGAATATCGCTGCAGTCGCGGTCTTCTTCTACCATCCGCCGAATGGACTGCATATGCCCGATGAGGCGGGCCATACGGTTGAGCACGGCTTTGGTCTGAGTATGGGAGTGGGAGTGCGCGTGTTGGCACGCGGATGCTTCCACCGCCACCGGTTCTTTACCGCCGGACTTCGGGGAACGTTTCTTTCCGGTCATCCGGCTCACGCTCCGTCCCGGTTTGCCAGGATACGATAGGTTTTCATTTCTTCCATAAGACGCTGGTATAATTCATCCAGGTCGTCCGCGCATTGTCCAGCTCGAAGCGGTTCCACGATCTGCACTGTCAAATCGTAGAGAGGCGTAAGGCCCATGTTGGCGATGAGACCTTTCAGCGTGTGGGCGTGGCGGAAAGCGACATCGACGTCCTTCGATTTCAGAGCTTCTCCCAAGCCAGCAAACGCTGGGTCATCAATGAATTTCTTGAAGCATTTCGCGTAAAACGCTTCGTTGTTCAGAAACCGCACAAGAGCGCCGTCTACATCGCAGCCCCGGTTGCGAAGTTCCGTCAGGAGAGCATTCATCTCGTCACTTCCTTTACCATACAAGCGCTTAATATAGTAATTGTATCATGGTTTTGGCAAAAGGGGTAGTGTTTTTTGAAAAATACTGCTTTTATACCCGGATACGGCAGAGAGAGGCAAACGCCGTCCGGTATTTTTCCGGACGGCGTTTGCCGGGCGTGTCTGCGGTTCGTTCTGGAAATGAGAGAAACGCCAGATTTTATTTTACAGACAGCGTGACGGTCTCGCCATTGATGTTCCATTCCTTCTGAAAGCCGTCAGCAGTATCGTAGGAAACCTGGTCCGCCAGAACAATCTTCTTGAGATACGCTTCGTTCTTTTTCACGATGGCGGCAAGTTTGTCGTTTCCGCTCAGGTGGACGGTGATGTGGTCCGTGACCTCAAAACCGTTTTCCTTGCGCATGGTCTGTACCTTGCTGATGATCTCACGGACGAAGCCCTCTTCAATGAGTTCCGGCGTAAGAGTCGTTTCAAGAGCCACGGTTACGCCACCGTACCGCTGGCAGGCGAATCCATCGGTCTGGGCCATGGTGACTTCAAGATCCTCCGGCAGGAGGTCAATTGTGCCGTCGGAGAGCGTAAGATGAAGCTTTCCGGTTTTGTCCAGTTCTTCCTTTGCCTGGTGTCCGTTCAGGGCAGAGAGTACCTTCTTGATTTCGCCAATCTGTTTTCCGGCCTTGGGGCCCAGAACCTTGAACTGCGGCTTGAAGCTGTAAGTGAGGAAGGCTTCCATGTCGTCCTTGAAGGTGACCTGTTTCACGTTGAGCTCACTGGCAACAATGGCCTTGAAGAAATCGGACAGTTCCCTGGATGCCTTGACATAGAGGTTTGCCAGCGGTTGGCGGTTTTTGAGACTGGCGGCGTTGCGGGCAGCACGGCCGAGGACGACGATGGAGAGCACTTCGTCCATGTTGGCTTCGAGGTCTTTGTCGATGAGGGCTTCGTTCACTACCGGGAAATCGCAGAGATGGACACTCTCCGGGGCGTTCTTGTCGATGGAGCAGACGAGGTTCCGATAGACGCTTTCCGAGAGGAAGGGAATCATCGGCGCTGCCGCTTTTACGGTCGTAACCAGAGCCGTATAGAGCGTCATGTAAGCGTTCACCTTGTCCTGTTCCATGCCTTTTGCCCAGAAACGTTCGCGGCTACGGCGCACATACCAGTTGGAGAGTTCGTCGACAAACGCCTGGAGCGATTTGGCCGCTTCGGTTACGCGGTATGCAGCGAGGTCGCTGTCTACCTCTTTTACCATGGAATTGAGGCGTGACAGAATCCACTTGTCCATGACGGAGAGAGAATCATAGCTGAGGGTGTATTTCGTGGCGTCGAAATCATCAATGTTGGCGTAGAGCACAAAGAAGGCGTAGGTGTTCCAAAGAGTGCCCATGAATTTGCGTTGGCCCTCCTGAACAGCGGCGTCGTGGAAACGCTTCGGTAGCCAGGGAGCACTGTTCTCATAGAAATACCAGCGGATGGCATCGGCACCATGAGCGCCCAGGGCCTCCATTGGATCGACGGCATTGCCCTTCGACTTTGACATCTTCTGGCCATCCTTGTCCTGGACATGGCCCATGACAATGACATTGCGGTAGGGGGACTGGTTGAAGAGCAGCGTAGATATGGCAATCAGTGAATAGAACCAGCCCCGTGTCTGGTCTACGGCTTCGGAAATGAAATCAGCAGGGAAGTGGCTCTCAAAGATATCCTTATTCTCGAAGGGATAATGCCACTGGGCGAAGGGCATGGCTCCGGAATCGAACCAGCAGTCGATGACTTCGGGGACACGGCGCATTTCACCGCCGCACTTCTCGCAACGGATGGTCACGGCGTCGATATAGGGACGATGGAGTTCAATGTCGTCGGGGCAGTTATCCGAAAGGGATTTCAGTTCTTCAATGGAGCCGACCGCGTGTTGGTGACCGCAGGAACATTCCCAGATATTGAGCGGCGTACCCCAGTAACGGTTGCGACTGATGCCCCAATCCTGCACATGTTCCAGCCAGTCACCAAAGCGTCCCTGACCGATGGAGGCGGGAATCCAGTTGACGGTGTTGTTGTTCCGGATGAGGTCGTCCTTTACGGCGGTCATGCGGATGAACCACGATTCGCGCGCGTAGTAAAGGAGTGGCGTGTCGCAGCGCCAGCAGTGCGGGTAACTGTGCTCGAAAACGGGTGCTTTTAGCAGCTTTCCGGAAATTTTCAGGTCTTTGAGGATCAGTGGGTCGGCATCTTTAACAAACGTTCCCGGCCAGTCTGTATCCTCTGTCATATTGCCGTGGGCGTCTACGAACTGCACGAACGCCAGATCATACTTCGCGCAGACCCGGCCGTCGTCCTCGCCGAAGGCCGGAGCCATGTGGACGATACCCGTGCCGTCTTCGGTGGTGACGTAATCGTCGCAAGTCACGATAAACGCTTTTTTGTTGATTTTTCCGACGGCAAAGGGGTACAGCGGCTCATACTCGCGGTACTCCAATTCCCTGCCCTTCAAACGGGCCAACTCCACATAATCACCGTCGTTGTCCTCGATCAGCTCGGCTAGCACCGTTCCTACAAGAGCTTCGGCAAGATAGTAGTTCTCCTCTCTTTGGAGCCGCGTGTTGTAAATTTGCACCTTGACATAATCAACCTCGGGATTCACGCACAGCGCGAGGTTCGAAGGCAGTGTCCAGGGCGTCGTCGTCCACGCGAGGAAATAC